>CAZGTK010000286.1:0-3953 GCA_964528415.1 uncultured Burkholderiales bacterium
CAGCCGCCGGCAGCGCGGCGCTGAACCAGTGGCCCTGCATCTGGTCGCACTGGTTCGCGGCCAGCAGGGCCGCCTGGCCTTCGCTCTCGACGCCTTCGGCGAGCACCTTCATCTGCAGGTGGTGCGCCATCGTGATGATGGCGCGGGTGATTGACACGTCTTCTGCCGGCGCGGTGACGTCGGGCACCAGCGAGCGGTCGATCTTGACCACGTCTACCGGCAGCCGGCGCAGGTAGCTCAGACTCGAGTAGCCGGTGCCGAAGTCATCGAGCGAGACCTCGGCGCCGAGCGCGCGCAGCGCTCGCAGGTGTTGCACCGCCTGATCGAAGTTGGCGATCAGCATGCTCTCGGTGATTTCGACACCGAACAGCCGCGGGTCGAGGCCGGTCGCGGCGAGCAGACCTTCGATGCGCCGCGCCAGGTCCGTCTGCAGCAGCTGGCGCGCCGACAGGTTGACTGCCATGCGCAGCGGGGGTAGCCCGGCACGCTGCCATGCCGCTGCCTGCTCGATGGCGCGGCGCAGCACCCAGTCGCCGATGGGAACGATCAGGCCGGTCTCCTCGGCGATCGGGATGAAGCGATCCGGCGCGATGCGGCCCAGCGTCGGGTGTTGCCAGCGCAGCAAGGCCTCGACACCGACGATGCGGCCATGCACGAGGTCGACCTGCGGCTGGTAGTGCAGGTCGAGTTGCTCGTCGCGCAGCGCATGGCGCAGCGAGGTCTCCAGGGCCAGCCGTTCGGGGTCGTCGTCGTGAGGCGCGCCGGCATAGACGCTGACCTGGTTGCGGCCCAGCCGCTTGGCCTGGTGCAGCGCGACGTTAGCGCGGCGCAGCAGGGTGTCGGCGCGGTCACCGTCGGCAGGCGCCACGGCGATACCGCCGCTGCAGGTCAGGTGGATTTCGTGCCCTTCGATCGTCATCGGTCGGGCGATGGTGCCGAGCAGCGCCCGCGCCATGCGCATCGCCGCCACCGGAGGAGCGGGCATCACGATCACGAACTCATCGCCGCCGCGGCGCGCCACCAGATCGACGCTGCGCACGGTGGCGGCGATGCGTTGTGCCACTTCGCGCAGCACCGCGTCGCCGATGTGGGGGCCGAGGCCGTTGTTAATGCGGTTGAAGCGGTCGAGCTCCAGCACCAGTACCGCGGTCTGGGCGCAGGTCTGCAAGGTCGCACCCAGGCGCTCGAAGAGCAGCTGGCGGCTCGGCAAGCCTGTCAGCTCGTCGAACTGCAGCAGCCGCTGGATGCGCTGTTCGGCGGCGCGGCGCTCGCGAAGGTCGTCGACGCAGACATGTGCAAAGGTCTCGTCGCCACTGGTCACCAGGCTGACGGAAACATCGGCCGGGATCTCATGGCCATCGTGGTGGCGAACGTTGGTCTCGAAGCGCAAGGAACCGCGTTCGCACATCTCGCGCCAGCGCAGCGGCCACTGCGTCTCGTCGATCTGGGTGTCGATGTCGGGCACACGCAGCCGCAGCAGTTGCTCGCGCTCCAGGCCCAGCAGCCGGCAGGCGGCGGCGTTGGCATCGCGAACGGCGCCGTCCGGCCCAACCTGGAGCAAGGCGTCGTTGGCCTGTTCGACGGCATGGCGGGTCAGCAGCAACTGGCTCTGCGCCTGGTCTCGCTCGCTCACGTCGCACGCAGAAGCGATCAGCCAGGCCACACGCCCGTCGGGCCCGTAGAGCGGCAGCAGCGAAAAGTCCATGACCAGCGTGTCGCCGCTGCGGGTGGCGATGCGCACGTCGAAGCGCGAGGCCTCACCCCGCGCTCCACTGACCAGCGCCTGTCGCAACCGTAGCTGCGACAACTCGGAGCTCTGCCACCAAGGGGTGGCTTCGAAGCGCTGACCGAGCACCTGCGCCGGCGTGCTGCCGATGGCCCGCAGCGCGGCCTGGTTGGCGTAGCGCAGCGTGCCGTCGGCATCGAGCAGGCCGGCAAAGACCGAGGGACCCAATCGGTCCAGCACCTCGTGCAGAGAGAGTTCGGAGGCGGGTGGCACGCGGTGGGCGCTCACCAGCGTCAGCGCGGCATCGTGATGCGGCATACGCAGATAAGGGTGGGTTGAACATGCCCTCAGTCTGCCTAGCGGCCTGCGCCGGTGGTGTGAGCAGTTGGAAGCGCCGACGACCGGATCAGATCAACGAATGCGAAGGTGTATCGACGCGCGGTGCGTCATCGACCAGCCGTGCCAGCGTGCGCATGGCGCGCTCGAGCGCCTCGTCCCAATGCTGGCCGCAGGTCAGCCGGATGTGGTGCTGGAACTCGGCGCGCGCCGAGAACATCGGCCCCGGGGCCAGGCTGATGCGTTGTTCCAGCGCGGCACGGTGCAGGGCCATCGCGTCCACCCCGACGGGCAACTCGACCCACACGAAGTAGCCGCCGGCCGGCCGTACCACCCGTGTGCCGTCAGGAAATAGCCTGTTGACGGCGTCGAACAGGCTGTTGCGCTGCGCCTGCAGCGACGCACGCAGGCTGCGCAGATGGCGGTCGTAACCGCCTTCCTGCAGGTACTCGGCCAGCGCCGCCTGCACCGGGATCGAGCCGGACAGGCTCGTCAACAGCTTCAGCCGTTCGACCTCGCGCGCCAGCCGGCCGGGCGCCGCCCAGCCGACGCGGTAGCCCGGAGCCAGGCACTTCGAGAACGACGAACAGTGCATCACCAGACCGCGGCGGTCGTAGGCCTTGGCCGGCAGCGGCGCCACGTTGCCTTCGTAGAGCTCCGCACAGACGTCGTCTTCGATCAGCGGCAGGTCGTGGCGGGCGAGCAGTTCGACGAGGTCGCGCTTCTTCGTTTCGGGCATCAGGCTGCCGAGCGGGTTCTGGAAGGTCGTCGTCAGCCAGCAGGCCTGCGGGCGGTAGAGCTCGATCACTTGCGCCAGGCGTCCGAGATCGATGCCCTCGCGCACATGGGTTGGCACTTCGATGGCACGCAGGCCCAGGCGCTGCAGCGCCTGCAGCGCCATGTAGAAGGTCGGCGACTCGACCACCACTGCATCACCCGGCCGTGTCACCGCGTTGAGGCACAGATTCAGCGCCTCCATCGCACCGTGGGTCAGCACGATCTCGTCGGTAGCCACAGTCATGCCCTGAAGCAGATAGCGCTTGGCGATCTCGCGCTTGAGCCGCAGGTTGCCCGGCGGCAGATCATCGACCATGCTCCAGGGTTCGAGCCGCCTTGTGCTCGAGACCAGCGCGCGACGCAGTCGATCGAGAGGGAACAAGACGGGACTCGGGAACGCGGAACCGAAGGGCACGATGTCGCGTGCGCGTGCGGCGCCAAGGATCGCGTAGACCAGGTCGTTGACCTCGACGGGCTGCGATCCGGACTGGGGCTCCGACGTTTCCGGCTCGGCGAGCAGCACGCCGCCCGCGCGTGCGGCAACGAAGTAGCCCGACCGTGGCGCGGCGCGCACGAGGCCCCGAGATTCGAGCAGGTAGTAGGCTTTGAACACCGTGCTGGGGCTCACGCCCCGACTGGCGCAAGCTTGGCGCACGGAAGGCAAGCGATCCCCCGCGCGCAGCACGCCGGCAGCGATCTGCTGCTCAAGCTCGCGAGCGAGCAATTCGAACCTTGTTGAGGCGGCTGTGGGGCGATCACGCATGGTGTCTATACTGCGCCTCGGTTGACTGCTGGCTGAGTGGGGTGCGTTATTGCAGTCTAGGGCTTGTGCAGCGCGATGCAAGCATTGGGACCGGGCCGCGTGGACCCGGGACGTCGTGCTGAAGGGCGGCAACCGCATCCCCGACAGTGGCAGCGATCAGTCGCTCGGTCGCGTCTAAGCGCGCGGCGCAAGTCCACCGTCCGGACAGTTCTGAGATGCCACGGTACATGCCCGTGGCCGGAGTCGTGGGCAAAACATCTGGCTGGCGTTTGCCATCACTTTCATTCTGCTGATGATTCTGATCCCGGTTACCTTTCGCTACTCCCGGGCGATCTGGCTGCATACCGATTA
>CAZGTK010000287.1:0-3932 GCA_964528415.1 uncultured Burkholderiales bacterium
GCACCGCCCCCAGCACGGTGGCCAGGCTCGTCATCAGGATCGGCCGCAGGCGCAGCGTCGCGGCCTCGATCACCGCGTCCAGCTTCTCGCTTCCCTGGTCGCGCAGCTGGTTGGCGAACTCGACGATCAGGATGCCGTTCTTGGTGATGAGGCCGATCAGCATCACCAGGCCGATCTGGCTGTAGACGTTGAGCGTGATGCCCTTCAGCCACATCGCCACCAGCGCGCCGGTGATGGCGAGCGGCACCGTCAGCATGATGACGAGCGGGCTGCGGAAGCTCTCGAACTGCGCCGCCAGCACGAGGTAGATGAAGCCGAGCGCCAGCACGAACACGAAATAGAGCTCGGCGCCGGCTTCGCGCAGCTCGCGCGACTGGCCGGCGAGGTCCACCGTGAAGCCCTCGCCCAGCACCTCGTCGGCGGCCGACTCCAGATACGCGATCCCCTCCTCGAGGGTGTAGCCCGGCGCGATGCGGGCCTTGATCGTCGCCGCGCGGAAGCGGTTGAAGTGGTTCAGCTCCTTCGGCGCGACCTGCTCGGTGACGCTGACCAGGTTGGAGAGCTGGATCAGGCGGCCGTCGCGGCTGCGCACGTAGATCTCGGTCAGGTCGGACGGCTCGACGCGGTCCTTGTCCTCCAGCTTCACCACGACGTCGTACTGCTCGCCCTCGCGCTTGAAGCGCGTGACGTCGCGCCCGCCGAGCAGGCTCTCCAGCGTGCGCCCGATGACGTCGATGTCGACGCCCACCGCCGCGGCCTTGTCGCGGTCGATGGTGACCCCGAGCTGCGGCTTGTTGAGCTCGAGGTCGGTGTACGGATTGGCGAGCCCCGGGTACTCGCGCGCCTTGGCCAGCATCCGCTCCACGGCCTGGTCGAGCGCCTCGTAGGACGTGCCCTGGATGACGAACTGCACCGGCTCGTCGCGGAAGCTCTGCCCCAGCGACGGCGGGTTGATCGGGAACGCCCGGATGCCGGGCAGCTGGGCGAAGAACTTCGGCCCCAGCTCGCCGGTGATGTCGAACTGGCTGCGCTCCCTCTCGTCCCACGGCTTGAGGTTGACGAAGGCGAGCAGCGTGTTGACCGGGTTGGGCTTCTCCAGGCCCGGCGCCACCACGACGAAGTAGGACGTGATCTCCGGCACCTCGGCCATCATCTTTTCGATCTGGCGCGCGTAGCCGTCGGTGTACTGCATCGTCGAGCCTTCCGGCGCGAGACCGAAGACGATGAAGATGCCGCGGTCCTCGGTCGGCGCCAGCTCCGACTTCAGCGTCGCGAACAGCGTCGCGCCGACGGCGGCCACGGCCAGGAACGCCGCCACCACCACGTAGCGATGGCGCAGGCTCGCGCACAGCGTGCGGCGATAGCCGGCGTTCAACGCGTGGAAGAACGACTCCAGCGCGTTGTACACGCGGCCGTGGCTCTTCTCGTGGCGCAGCAGCTTGGAGCACATCATCGGCGTCAGCGTCAGCGCGACGAAGCCCGACACCACCACCGCCGCCGCCACGGTCAGCGCGAACTCGGTGAACAGGCGGCCCGTGTTGCCGGTGGCGAACGCGAGCGGCGCGAACACCGCCGCCAGCGTGATCGTCATCGCCACGACGGCGAAGGCGATCTCGGTCGCGCCCTTGAACGCGGCCTGCATCGGCTTCATGCCCTGCTCGATGTAACGATAGATGTTCTCCAGCACGACGATGGCGTCGTCCACCACGAGGCCCACCGCCAGCACGATGCCGAGCAGCGTCAGCACGTTGATCGAGAAGCCGAGCACCCAGATGACGAAGAACGCGCCGATCAGCGAGACCGGAATGGTGACGAACGGGATCAGCGTCGCGCGCACGCTCCTCAGGAAGAAGAAGATCACCAGCACCACCAGCACGAGGGCCTCGGCCAGCACCTTGTAGACCGACTTGATCGAGGCATCCACGAACACCGAGCGGTCGAACGCGACCTTGATCTGCATGCCGTCGGGCAGCGTGGCCTGGATGCGCGGGATCATCGCCTTGATGCCGTTGGCGACGTCGAGCAGGTTGGCGGTGGACTGCTTGACGACGCCCAGGCCGACCGCCTCGCGCCCGTTCACGCGCACGATGTTGCGGTCGTCGTAGGCGCCCAGCTCGGCGCGCCCCAGGTCCTTCAGCCGCACCGGGTAGCCGCGCACCTCGCGGATGATGAGGTCGTTGAACTGCTCGGGCGTGCGCAGGTCCGACTCCGAGAGCACCGTGAACTCTCGCTGCCGGCTCTCGATGCGCCCCGACGGCACCTCCAGGTTCTGCGCCCGCAGCGCGTTCTCGACGTCCTGCACCGTGAGTCCGTACGCCGCGAGCCGCTGGCGGTCGAGCCAGATGCGCATCGCGTACTTGCGCTCGCCGCCGATGATGACCGAGGCGACGCCCGGCACGGTTTTCAGCGCGTCGGCGGCGTAGCGATCGGCGTAGTCGGTGATCTCGAGCGGGCTGTGGCGGTCGCTCGACAGGCGCAGCCACATGATCGCCTGGGCGTCCGCCTCCACCTTGGCCACCACCGGGTCGTCGGCCTCGTCCGGCAGCCTGCCGCGCGCCCGCGCCACGCGGTCGCGAACGTCGTTGGCGGCGGCGTCGACGTCGCGCGTGGAGACGAACTCGATGGTGATCTGGCTCACTTCCTCGCGCGAAACCGATCTCAGCGTCTTGATGCCCTCGATGCCGGCGAGCGAGTCCTCCAGCGGATTGGTGATCTGGGTCTCGATGACCTGGGAGCTGGCGCCCTTGTACACCGTGCGCACCGACACCACCGGCGCGTCGATGTTGGGATACTCCCGCACCGTCAGCCGGTCGTAGGCGATCACGCCCATCAGCACGATGACGAGGCTCATCACGGTGGCCAGCACCGGGCGGCGGACGGAGACGTCGGGCAGGAACATGGCGGGGAGCGGCGCTAGCCGCCGGCGGCCTTCGCGGTGGCCGGCGGCGGCGCGCCGATTACGGAAACCGGCGCGCCGTCGCGGATCTTGAGCTGGCCGTCGGTGACGACGGCCTCGCCCTCGTCGACGCCGCTGGTGACCTCGACGACGCCGGGCTGGCGCAGGCCGAGGTCCACCTTGGTGAGCTGCGCCTTGCCGTCCGCGACCCGGAACACGTAGTTGCCGTCGCTGCGCGGGACGATCGCCTGCTCCGGCACGGTCAGCGCGTTGGGCCGCTCGCCGAGCTGCAGGGAGACGCGCGCGAACATGCCGGGCTTGAGCCGCACGCCGGGGTTGGGCACCTTCGCACGCAGCAGCACGGTGCGGGTCTGCTCGTCGACGGCCGGCTCGACGGCGTAGATCGTGCCCTCGAAGCGCTCACCCGGGTAGGCGTCCACCAGGACGCCGACTCTCTGGCCCTCGCCGATCCGCCGCAGGTAGATCTCGGGCACGCGGAAGTCGAGCTTGAGCGTGCCGATGCCCTCCAGCCGCGCGATGTCCTGGCCCTTGTTCACGTACGCCCCCGGGCTCACCTGCCGCAAGCCGGCGACGCCGTCGAACGGTGCGCGGATCACCAGCTTGTCGAGGCGCGCCTTGCGCTCCGCCAGCCGCGCCCGCGACGCGGTGAGGTTCTCGCGCGCCTCGTCGAGGGCCTGCTCGCTGATGAACTTCTTTTTCTGCAGCTCCTGCGCGCGCTCGAGTCGCTGCCGGTTCAGCGTGACCTCGGCTTCGGCCGCCGCCACCTGCGCCGCGGTCTCGGCGTAATCCATCGTCACCAGCTTGGCGCCCCTCGCCACGCTCTGGCCCTCGGTGAAGTGGATCTCGTCGATGCGGCCGTCCAGCTCGGGACGGATGATCACCGATTCGTTGGCAAGCAGCGAGCCGACGGCGCCCACCTGCTCGCGCAGCGTGTCGCGCCGGACCTTGGCCACCTTGACCGGCACGCCGCGCGGCGGCCCGCCCGGCTGGGCGCCCGCGCCCGCGGGCGCGCCGG
>CAZGTK010000288.1:0-3926 GCA_964528415.1 uncultured Burkholderiales bacterium
GGCCGGCATCGGGAAAGGCACGTTTTCTGCTTGACCCTGCCCACCGGCCATGGCTACCATCCGACAGGCCGCAGGCCACCAACAAGACGCACCCGTGCGGACAACAACGCTCGTCGCTCTGCTGCTCATTGCGGCCGGGGGGATCACCGCGAAGGCTCATGCCGAGGCGCCGTCGACCTCGGCCGGCGCCGGCGCGGCCGACGAGCGCGCGCGGCTCATGGTCGAGGCCGCCGCCCGCTGCGACTACCCGGTCGCCGCCGCCCCCGCGCCGGCCGCGCTCGTCGCCCCGCCCGCCGCGCCGGCCCACGACGACCTGCTGGAGCGCCTGCGCGCCGGCTTCCGGATCCAGTTCGAAAGCCGCCTGGTGGCCACCCACGAGGCGTTCTACACGCGCCGGCCCGACACGCTGGCGCGCATCCTCGAGCGCAGCCGTCCGTACCTGCACTTCGTGGTCGAAGAGGTCGAGCGCCGCGGGATGCCCCTCGAGATCGCGCTGCTGCCGGTGATCGAGAGCGCGTTCAACCCCTGGGCCTACAGCCGCGCCCACGCCGCCGGGCTCTGGCAGTTCATCCCGTCCACGGGCCGCAAGTACGGCCTCGACAAGGATTTCTGGTACGAAGGCCGATACGACGTGCTGGCGGCCACCGACGCCGCGCTGACCTACCTGCAGGAACTGCATGCGATGTTCGGCGACTGGTCGCTGGCGCTGGGCGCGTACAACATGGGCGAAGGCGGCATGTCGCGCGCGATCGCGCGCAACCAGGCGAAGGGGATCCCGGTCCAGTACGACCGCCTGCGCCTGCCGCGCGAGACGGCCAATTACGTGCCGAAGCTGATCGCGGTACGCAACATCATCGCCAACCCCGCGGCGCACGGCGTCGCCCTCGAGCCCATTCCCAACGAGCCGCATTTCGTGCGCATCACGATGCCGATGCGTATCGACCTGGCGCTGGCGGCGCGGCTGGCGGAACTGCCGGCGGAAGAGTTCGCCGTGCTCAATCCCGGCCACACGAAACCCGTCCTCGACGTGAACGCGGAGCGGCCCCTGCTGCTGCCGGCGGAAAAAGCCGGCCGCTTCTACCTGAACCTGGCCCGCCACGACCAGCCGCTGGTGACCTGGGATACCTACGTCGTCGGCCGCGGCGAGTCCGTCGAGAAGGTCGCGGCCCGGCACGGGCTGACGGCCGCGCAGCTGCGCGAGGCCAACGGGCTTTCGCCGAGAAAGCGGCTGCGCGCGGGCGACGTCGTCGTGGTCCCCGCCGGCAGCGCGACCGCGGGGGGCGCCGGCGTCGCGGAGGTGGTGAAGGTGAGCGCCGCCGGACGCGACGTCGAGTTCCACCGGGTGCGCAAGGGCGACACGCTCTACTCCATCGCGCGCCAGTACGACGTCAGCGTCGACCAGCTCAAAGCGTGGAATCGGCTCTCCTCGAGCCGCATCACGCCGGGCCAGACGCTGCGGCTCGATCCGCCGCCGTCGCGCCAGCTCTGATCCCCTTTTGAACCGCGGTCGCGCGCCGCAGCGCGGCGCCGGTCACGCGCCGTCGCCGTGCAAATGGCAGTGCACCTCCCGCGTCGCCGACAGGCGCGTCGCGCCCGGATAGCGGCCGCGGCAGATCTCCATCGCCTGCGGGCAGCGCGGGTGGAAATGGCAGCCGGACGGCGGACTGGCCGGCGACGGCAGGTCGCCCGCGAGCCGGATCGTCTCGCGCCGCAGCGCCGGGTCGACGACCGGCACCGCCGAGAGCAGGGCCTGCGTGTAGGGGTGCTGCGGCGAGCGCAGCACCTCCTCGACCGTGCCACGCTCGACGATGCGGCCCAAATACATGACGGCGACGCGGTCGGCAAGGTGCGCGACGACGCCGATGTTGTGGGTGATGAACAGGTAGGCGATGCCCAGCGTCGCCTGCAGCTCCGCCAGCAGGTTCAGGATCTGCGCCTGCACCGAGACGTCGAGCGCACTGGTGGGCTCGTCGCAGACGACCAGGTCGGGCTCCACCGCGATGGCGCGCGCGATGGCGATGCGCTGGCGCTGGCCGCCCGAGAACTCGTGGGGATAGCGGTGCCGCGCCTGCGCGGGCAGGCCGACCCGCTCCAGCAGCTCGGCGACGCGGCGCTCACGCTCCCGCTCGCCGCCACCGACGCCGAGCGAGAGCATGCCCTCCTCGATGATCTCGCTCACGCGCATGCGCGGATTGAGCGAGGAGAACGGGTCCTGGAACACGATCTGGAAACGCCGCCGCCGCGGCCGCAGCTCCCCGCGCGAAAGCCGCGTGAGCTCGACGCCGTCGAAGCGCACGCTGCCGGCGCTCGGCCGCAGCAGCTGCAGCAGCGCCTTGCCGACGGTCGTCTTGCCGGAGCCCGACTCGCCCACCAGCGCCAGCGTGCGCCCGGCGTCGATGTCGAGCGACACGCCGTCCACCGCCTTGACGTGGCCCGCGACGCGCCGGAAAACGCCGCGATGGATCGGGAAATGGACCTTGACGTCGCGCGCCTCCAGCAGCCGAACCGCGTCGGCCCGCGTCGGCCGCGACGCATCCGCCGCGACCGACGAAGCCGGAGCCGGCGCCGGGGCCGCGCCGTCGTGGAGGTGACAGCGCACGCTCCGCCCGCCCTGCTGGGAAAGCAGCCGCGGCGCCTCGCGGCGGCAGCGCTCCCACGCGTGGTCGCAGCGCTCGACGAAACGGCAGCCGGCGAACGCCTGGTCGAGCGGCGGCACGGTGCCGCCGATTGCCGCCAGCCGGCGGCCGCGGCTGCCTTCCGCGGGCATCGCCGCGAACAGCTTCTGCGAATACGGGTGCAGCGGCGTGTCGAAGAAGGCCTCGCGCCCGGCCAGCTCGACGATCTCGCCCGCGTACATGACGGCCACGGTGTCGGCGTTGTTGGCCACCACGCCGAGGTCGTGCGTGACCAGCAGAATCGCCATGCCGGTCTCGTGCTGCAGCCGCTTCAGCAGCTCCAGCACCTGGGCCTGGATGGTCACGTCCAGCGCCGTGGTCGGCTCGTCCGCCACCAGCAGCTGCGGCTCGCCCGCCAGCGCCATGGCGATCATCACGCGCTGCTTCATGCCGCCCGAGAGCTGGAACGGATACTCGCCGAGGCGGCGCTCGGGGTCCGGCATGCCGACCATTGCCAAGAGCTCCGCGGCGCGCCGGCGCGCGGCGCGACCCCGCAGCGGCGTGTGCCGCCTGAGGGTCTCGACGATCTGCTGCCCGACATCGAGCACGGCGTTGAGGCTGGTGCCGGGCTCCTGGAAGATCATCGCCATCCGGCCGCCCCGCACCCCGCGCATCTCGGCCTCCGTGAGATGCAGCAGGTCGACTTCGCCGAGCCGAACGGCGCCGGCGACGATCTCGCCCGTGTCCGGCAGAAGCCGCAGCAGCGACAGCGCCGTCATCGACTTGCCGCAGCCGGACTCGCCCAGCAGCGCGAACGTCTCGCCGCGACGGATGCTGAAGGAGACGCCGTCGACCGCGCGCACCGGCGCCGCGCCGGTGTGGATCACGGCGCGCAGGTCCTCGACGGCGATGACCGTGTCGGCGCTCATGCCCCCGCGGCGCCCTTTCCGAGCCGCTGCGCACGCTTGCCGCCGCCGAGCGCGCCGATGACGCCGCCGCGCAGACGCAGCCGCGGGTCGAACGCGTCGCGCACGGCGTCGGCCAGCAGGTTGGCCGCCAGCACCAGCACGAACATGAACACGAACGCCGCGGTCAGCGACCACCACACCATCGGCTCGCGCGCCATCTCGAGGCGCGCGGCGTTGATCATGGTGCCGAAGCTGTTCATCGACGGATCGACGCCGACGCCGACGTAGGACAGCACCGCCTCCGCCAGCACCAGGCCGCTGAAGTCCATGACGACGGCGATCAGCACGATGTGCATGACGTTGGGCAGGATGTGCCGCGCGATCACGCGCAGGTCGCGCACGC
>CAZGTK010000289.1:0-3868 GCA_964528415.1 uncultured Burkholderiales bacterium
CGGACCTGGTGGAGCACGCGCTGGCGCGGCGCGTGTGGATCGTCTCGCCGACGACCATGATGGCGGTGCTCAACACCGCGCGCGCGGTGATCAAGGACGTCGAGACGCGGCGCCAGGTCCACATCATCAAGGACGAGCTCGGCAAGCTGGGCAAGGAGTTCGCCCGCTTCGACCAGCGCATGAAGAAGCTCGCCGACCACATCCGCCAGGCGCACCAGGACGCCGAGGACGTGCAGGTGACGAGCGAGAAGATCAGCCGCCGCTTCGCCCAGATCGAGCGCGTCGAGCTGGAGCACGCGGAGCAGGCGGAGCGCCCGCCGCTCGCCGCGCTCGACGGGACGACGGGCCGCGAGCAGGCCTGAAGGCGGAGCATGCTGCGGACCTTCCGGCACTGGCGCCGTCAGCGCGCCATCGAGCGCATGCGCCCGGGGGACGACCTCTGGGCCGAACTGCTGGTCCGGGTGCCGTTTCTTGGCCGGCTCCCGGCCGACGACATGGAGCGGCTGCGGGACCTGACGGCATTGTTTCTCGACCAGAAGGCGATCCACGGTGCCGGCGGCTGCGAGCCGGACGACGCCACGCGGCTGGTGATCGCCGCTCAGGCGTGCCTGCCGGTGCTCCATCTCGGCCTCGACTGCTACAGCGAGTGGGTCGAGGTCATCGTCTACCCAGCGGAGTTCGTGCCCGATCGCGAGTACGTCGACGAGGCCGGCGTCGTGCACCGCTCGCGCGAGCCGCTGGCCGGCGAGTCCTGGCTGCAGGGGCCGGTGATCCTGTCGGCGGCCGACGTCGACCCGGCCTGGTCCGAGGCGTGGGCCGTCAACGTCGTGATCCACGAGTTCGCGCACAAGCTCGACATGCTGAACGGCGATGCGAACGGCATGCCGCCGCTGCACGCGGGCATGGACCGCGACGCCTGGCGCGGCGCCTTCGCCGCGGCGTTCCGCGACCTCCAGCGCCGCGCGCGCCGCGGCCTGCCCACCGCGATCGACACCTACGCGGCGGAGTCGCCGGGGGAGTTTTTCGCGGTGGCGAGTGAGGCGTTCTTTCAGACGCCGCTCACCCTGCTGGAGGCGTATCCGGACGTCTACCGGCAGCTGGCGGCGTTCTATCGCCAGGACCCGGCGGACCGCGAGGCCGCGGCGCAAGGGGAGGACGGCGCATGAAGTGGCTGCGCATGACTCCGCGCGGCGTCATGGTGGCGGGCTTCGGCGCCATGGTGGTGCTGATGGCGCAGCTGGTGGTCGTGGGGTTGGATCGTCTCGACGAGGTCAGCAAGCGCCTCGAGCGCGTGATGGGCGACGAGGGGCGGCGCATCCAGCTCACCTCGGACCTCATGGAAGCGGATCGACGGCGCTCCGAAGTCCTCGGCGTGATGCTGCGCGAAGCCGACCTCCGCCGCGACAGCCCCGCGGCGCAGCGCTTCGAGCGGCTCGGGCGTGAGGTGCAGGGGCATGTCGGCGCCCTGCAGGCGCTCGAGCATTCGCCGCGCGAGCGCCGGATCGTGCAGGGAGCCCTCGAGGCCGGCGCCACGCTGGAGGCGTTGCGCGAGGAAATCGCCCGCTCCCTCTGGCGCGGCGACGCCGCGCGCGCCCGCGAGCTCCGTGCCGAGCGCGAGCTGCCGCTGACGATGCGCTTCGAGGAGCAGATCGGCAGCCTGCTCGACTACCATCGGGCCAGCATCCTGCAGGCACTGGCCGAGGCGCAGGACAACACCCGTGAGGCGCACCTGTTCCTCGCGGCCGTCGGCGGCGGACTCATGGTGATCGCGCTGCTGGTGGCGTTTTTCGTCATCCGCTACATCAGCCGGGCCGAGGCCGCGCTGTTCCGTGAGAAGGAGCGCGCGGAGGTCACCCTGCACTCCATCGCCGAAGGCGTCATCACCACCGACAGCCGCGGCCGGGTCGAGGTGCTCAACGCCGTGGCGGAAGTCCTCACCGGCTGGCGCAGCCGCGACGCGCGCGGCCTGCCGCTGTCGGCGGTCTATCACGTGCTCGACGAGGAGACCCAGCGCCCGCTCGATCACGTCTTCACGCGCGAGGCGCCGCCGCGCTTCTCGCGCTCGGCGCTGCTCCAGGCAAAGGACGGGCGGCGCATACCGGTCGACGAGTCGGTGGCATTGATCCGCGACCAGGGCGGGAAGCGCAAGGGCACGGTCGTCGTGTTTCACGACGTGAGCCACATTCGCGCCATGGCGCAGCGTCTGACGTGGCAGGCGAGCCACGACGCGCTGACCGGTCTGGCGAACCGGCGCGAGTTCGAGCGGCGCCTGTCCTACCTGGTGGAGTCGGCGAAAACCGACGGCCGCCACCACGTGCTGCTCTACCTCGACCTCGACCGCTTCAAGGCGGTGAACGACACCTGCGGCCACAACGCCGGCGACGAGATGCTGCGCCAGCTGGCGGCGCTGATGCACGTGAAGATCCGCGGCAGCGACACGCTGGCGCGCGTCGGCGGGGACGAGTTCGGCGTGCTGCTGGAAGCCTGCCCGGTCGACCAGGCGATCCGCATCGCCAACGGGCTGCGCGAGACCGTGCGGGACTTCCGCTTCGTCTGCCGCGAGCGCGAGTTCTCGGTCGGCGTCTCGATCGGGCTGGTGGTCGTGGACGCGGCGACGCCGTCGGTGGTCGAGGCGATGGACGCCGCCGACGCCTCGTGCTACGCGGCCAAGGACAAGGGCGGCGGCCGGGTCGAGATCCACCGCCCGGGAGCGAGCGTGACGCGCACGGCTCAGGGCGACATCGCCATGGTTCACCAGATCAGCGGCGCGCTCGACAAGAGTGGTTTCCGGCTCTATCGCCAGCCGATCGCGCGCATCGGCGACCGGCAGCCGCCGTCGCACTACGAGGTGCTGGTGCGCATGGTGGACGAGGGCGGTCAGCTGCTTGCGCCGAACGAGTTCATTCCCGCCGCCGAGCGGTTCAACCTGCTGCCGATGGTGGACCGCTGGGTCGTCACCGCGCTGCTGGACTTCATGGCGCGCGAGGAGGCGGGCGGCGACGGCGGCAGCGTCTACTCCATCAATCTGTCGGGAGCCAGCGTCAACGACAGCACGTTCACGGATTTCCTGCGCCGCCAGATCGACGCCCATCACCTGCCGGCGCGGCGCCTTTGCTTCGAGATCACGGAGACGACGGCGATCTCCAATCTCACCAAGGCCGGCGAGTTCATGCACGAGCTGCGCGCGCTGGGCTGCCGCTTCGCGCTCGACGACTTCGGGGTCGGCATGTCCTCGTTCGCTTACCTCAAGCACCTGCCGGCCGACTACCTCAAGATCGACGGCAGCTTCGTGCGGGACCTGGCGAGCAACGCGGTGGATTACGCGATCGTCGAGGCGATCAACCGCATCGCGCACCTGCTCGGCATGAAGACCGTGGCGGAGTTCGTCGGCGACGCGGCGACGCTCGCGCGGCTTGCCGAGTTGCGGGTGGACTTCGCGCAGGGCGACGCGATCGGCGCGCCGGAGCCGCTGCTGATCAAGGGGCCGGCGTCGACGGCGGCGCTCGGCTAGCGGCGCACGAGGAACGAGGAGCATGGCAATGACCGAGGCACGGGGTCCGGCCTACGTCGCCGGGGACATCGGCGGCACCCATGCGCGGCTGCAGGCCGGCGTCGCGGCCGGCGCACGCCCGAAGCCGCAGGCGGAGCGGAGCTACCAGAGCGGCGAGTTCGACGGCATGGGGTCGTTGCTGCGCCGATTCGCCGACGACACCGGACTCGATCTGGGCGCGGTCGCGGCGGTGACGCTGGCGGTCGCGGGTCCGGTGTCGGCCGGTCGGGCACGGATGACGAATCTGCCGTGGACGCTGGACGCCGCGGCGCTCGAACGCGAGATCGGCGGCGGCCGCGTGCAGATCGTGAACGACTT
>CAZGTK010000290.1:0-3853 GCA_964528415.1 uncultured Burkholderiales bacterium
GGTGGCGCACCTCTACGAGCGCGACTGCTCGGTGCAGCGGCGCCACCAGAAGATCATCGAGGAGGCGCCGGGGCCGGCGATCGAGCGCAGCGTCGCCGAGCCGCTCGCCGAGCGCGTCGCCGGCACGCTGAAAAACCTGGGCTACGACAACATCGGCACCGTGGAGATGCTGATGGGGCCCGACGGCGAGTTCAGCTTCCTCGAGATGAACACGCGCCTGCAGGTGGAGCACGGCGTCACCGAGGAGGTGACCGGCGTCGACCTGGTGGCGGCGCAGGTACGCTCGGCCGCCGGCGAGCGGCTCGCCGCGATCCTGCCGCCGAAGGTGAGCGTCCAGGGCCACGCGATCCAGGCGCGCGTCTACGCCGAGGACCCGAAGCGCTTCTTCCCGTCGCCGGGCCGGCTCAAGGTGTTCCGGCCGCCGCAGGACGGCGGCGTGCGCGTCGAGACCGGCTACCGCGAGGGCCAGGACGTGACGCCGCACTACGATCCGCTGCTGGCCAAGGTGATCGTGCGCGCGGCGACGCGGGACCAGGCGATCGACCGGTTGTGCGAGGCGCTGGCGGGCTTCGCCATCGACGGCGTGAAGAACAACATCCCGGCGCTGACGGGCATCCTGCGCTCCGACGAGTTCCGCGCCGGGCGCGTGCACACGGGGCTCGCCGGCGAGGTGCTGGCGCGGGCGGCGTAACCGCAACAACGAACGCAGGCGAGAGGAGCGGCACTTGGCGAGCTACGAAGCGAAGTCGGAAGTCACCGGGTCGGTGTGGAAGATCGTCACTGCAGTCGGGCAGAAGCTGGCGCCGGGCGACACGATCATGATCCTGGAGTCGATGAAGATGGAGATCCCGGTGATCGCCGAGGACGGCGGCACGATCCGCGAGTTCCTGGTGCAGGAAGGCGTGCCGGTGACCGAGGGCCAGCCGGTGGCGGTCCTCGAGGAATGACGGAGCGATTGCCGGGGCATGGGAGACGAGCGCGTGGATGATCCGGGCCGGTCGCTGGGCTGGGAAGCCGAAGTCGAGGAGCTGAAGCGCCGCCGCGCGGAGGCCGCCAGGCTGGGCGGCACCGAGGCGGTCCGGAAGCATCACGACCAGGGGCGGCTCACGATCCGCGAGCGCATCGACGGCCTGCTGGACGCGGGCTCGTTCCAGGAGGTCGGCACGCTGACGGGCCAGGGCCATTACGACGGCGACAAGCTCACCGGCGTCACGCCGGCGCCCTACGTGATGGGCCTCGGCCGCATCGACGGCCGGCCCGTGGCGGTCGGCGGCGACGACTTCACGGTGCGCGGCGGCACCAGCTGGAGCGGCGACCGCAAGAAAGGCGGCCAGGGCGGCTTCGTCGAGGACCTGGCGTTTCACTACCGCATCCCGCTGGTGAACCTGATCGACGGCGCCGGCGGCTCGGTCACCTCGATCACGCGCCGCGGCCACGCCGTCTTCCCCGGCGTGCACGGCTTCGAGCAGTCGGTGGCGCTGATGGGCACCGTGCCGGTGGTGTGCGCGGTGATGGGCACCGCCGCCGGCGGTCCCGCCGGCCGCGCGATCCTGTCCCACTGGTCGGTGATGGTGAAGGACACGAGCCAGGTGTTCGCGGCCGGACCGCCGGTGGTCGAGCGCTCGCTGGGCCAGAAGATCACCAAGGAGGAGCTCGGCGGGCCGAAGCTCGCCGTCGACACCGCCGGCACGATCGACAACGTGGCGAAGGACGAGGCCGAGTGCTTCGCCATGATCCGCCGCTATCTCTCCTACATGCCGCAGAACGTCTGGGAGCTGCCGCCCGTGGTCGACTCCGGCGACTCGCCGCAGCGCGCCGAGGACGAGCTGATCCGCATCGTGCCGAAGGACCGGCGCAAGCCCTACGACATGCGCCGGCTGATCTCGCTGGTGGCCGACCAGGGATCGCTGTTCGAGATCCAGCCCACCTTCGGCAAGGCGGTGATCACCTGCCTCGCGCGCATGAACGGCAAGGTGACGGGCTTCATCGCCAACAACCCGATGGTCTACGGCGGCGCCATCGACGTGCGCGCGGCGCGCAAGCAGACCCACTTCATCGAGCTGTGCGACTGCTTCCACATCCCGCTGGTGTTCTTCGTCGACGTGCCCGGCTTCATGGTGGGGCGCGACGCCGAGGCGGCGGCGACGCTGCGCGAAGGCATGCGCAGCGTCTACGTCGCGCTGCAGGCCAGCGTGCCGATGTACACGGTGGTGATCCGCAAGTGCTACGGCATGGCCGGCATGGGCGCTACCGACAAGAACGGACTCGATTTCAAGATCGCCTGGCCGTCGGCGGAGTGGGGCTCGCTGCCGATCGAGGGCGGCGTGGCCGCGGCGTTCCGCAAGGAGATCGAGGCGGCGCCGGACCCGAAGGCGCGCGAGCGCGAGATCGAGGCCGAGCTGCGCGCGGTGGCCTCGCCGTTTCGCACCGCCGAGGCGTTCGGCGTCGAGGAGATCATCGACCCGCGCGAGACGCGCGCCTACCTGTGCCGCTTCATCGACGCGGCGCAGGGGCGCCTGCGTATCGGCGTCGGGCCGAAGCCCAAGTTCGGCGTGCGGCCGTGACCGGCGCGCACGGCGCTCGCACGAGCAGCAACGACGCCGGGGGGCGGCCTGCCCCCCCGGCGTGCCGAGATCCAGCGCAGGCGTGGGCAAGCGCACCACCGGCAGCACCGGGCGCGGACGTGCCGTCCGTCGCGCGGCAACCAAAACCTAGACGGAGGACGACATGAACAGGATGCGATACGCAGGATGGCTGGCCGCCACGGCCATGGCCCTCGGCGCCGCCGGCGCGGCGCGGGCGGAAGTCGATACCGTGAAGCTCTCGTCGCAGTACGGCATCGGCTATCTGCAGCTCACGCTCATGCAGCACGACAAGCTGGTGGAGAAGCACCTGGCCAAGGCCGGGCTGCCCAACACCAAGGTGGAGTGGACGCGCTTCGGCGCCGGCGCCGCCGCCAACGACGCGCTGCTCTCAGGAAACCTGCACTTCGCGGCGGGCGGCACCGGGCCGGCGTTCATTCTGTGGGACAAGACCCGCGGCAACGTCGACGTGCGCGGCGTCGCGGCGCTGTGCTCGATGCCGAACCTGCTGGTGACGCGCAATCCCGCGGTGAAATCGATCCGCGACCTGAGCAGCAAGGACCGCATCGCCATGGCGGGCGCGGGCTCCTCGGTGCAGACCATGTACCTGCAGATGGCGGCGGCCCAGACGTTCGGCAAGGAGAACTTCAAGAAGCTCAACCCGCTGATGGTGAACCTGCCGCACCCGGAGGGACTGCGCTCGCTGCTCTCCGGCGAGGGCGAGATCACGTCCCAGTTCACCTCGCCGCCGTTCCAGTACTACGCGCTGGAGAAACCCGAGATCCGCGCCATCCTCAACTCCTACGACGTCATGGGCGGCCCCAACACGTTCCTCATGGTGTGGGCGTCGAACAAGTTCCGCGAGGCCAACCCGAAGACCTACAAGGCGGTGGTGGACGCGATGAGGGAGGCGACCGACTCGATCAACAAGGACAAGGCGCGCGCGGCCGAGGTCTACGTCAACGTCGGCGGCGGCAAGGAGTCGGTGGCCAAGATCCTCAAGATGATGAACGACCCGCAGATGAAGTTCACGATGACCCCGGAGAAGACGCTGCCGTTCGCGATGTTCATGCACGAGACCGGCACGCTGAAGACCAAGCCGGCGTCGTGGAAGGACCTGTTCTTCCCGGAGGTCCACAACCTGCCGGGCAGCTGAGGCGGCGCATCGCCGTCGGGCGCGGGCGCGTCGGCGCCCGCGGCGCGTTAGCATAGGGGGGAAGCCAAGAACCGATCCGCGACCCCCCCGCCGCAGCTGCGCGGCGACGGCGTCA
>CAZGTK010000291.1:0-3851 GCA_964528415.1 uncultured Burkholderiales bacterium
AGTCGGAATCGATGAGACCGACGAGATTGCCGAGCACGATGCCGTGCTTGTGGCCGAGGCCGGAGCGCGGCAGGATCAGCGCCGCGTAGCCGGGATCGCCCAGATGGATGGCGATGCCCGTGGGTATCAGGTCGGCCTCGCCGGGGTGGATGGTCATGACGTGCTCGATGCACGCCCGCAGGTCGAGCCCGGCGGCGCCGTCGGTGGCGTAGGCAGGCGGCGACTCCCTGAGCCGCGGATCGAGAATCCTGACGTCGAGGCGCATGCGGCCGCCCGGCGCCGGCGCGCTGGAATCCGGCACGGCTAAGCTCGCACCGCGCGGACCCGCGTGCGCCGGCCCGCGGCGCGCGGCGGCAGCAGCTGGACCAGGTGGCGGACGATCGCGCGCGCGACCGCCAGCTTCGCTCCCCGAGGCAGCGGATGCCGTCCGCGCTCGTCGAAAAGCACCACCTCGTTCTCGTCCGCGCCGATCGCGGAATGCGCGAGATTGCCCACCAGCAGAGGCACCCCTTTCCTGCCGCGCTTCTCGGTCGCGTGCTCGTCGAGCCGCTCGCTCTCGGCGGCAAAGCCGACGCAAAACGGCCGATCGGGCAGCTTGCTCACGTAGCCGAGGATGTCCGGGTTGGGCGTGAGCTCCACGGTCATGCTCTCGCCGCTTCGCTTGATCTTGCGCTTGCTGCTCACCGCCGGGCGATAGTCGGCGACGGCGGCAACGGCAACGAAGACGTCGGCGTCGCCGGCGCGCGCCTTGACCGCTTCGAACATTTCCCGCGCGCTGGTGACATCCACCCGCTCGACGCCAAACGGAGTCCCCAGCGACACCGGCCCGGCGACCAGCGTCACCGCCGCGCCGGCTTCGTGCAGCGCGCGGGCGAGCGCGAAGCCCATCTTCCCCGAGCTGCGGTTGGTCACGCCCCGCACCGGATCGAGAGCCTCGAAGGTGGGCCCCGCCGTCAGCAGCGCACGCACCCCCGAGAGCGGCTTGGGCTGCAGCGCGGCCACCATCGCGTCGGCCAGCTCCTGCGGCTCCAGCATGCGCCCGAAACCGGTCTCGCCGCAGGCCTGGTCGCCCTCGGCCGGGCCCAGCACGCCGACCCCGTCGGCCCGCAGCTGGGCGACGTTGCGCACGGTCGCGGGGTTCTCCCACATCTGGCGGTTCATCGCGGGCGCCACCCAGAGCGGGCAATCGCGCGCCAGGCAGAGGGTGGACAGCAGGTCGTCGGCCAGGCCGTGGGCGAGCTTGGCCAAAAAGTCCGCGCTGGCCGGCGCCACCAGGATCGCGTCCGCGCCGCGGGAGAGCTCGATATGGGCCATGCCGTTCTCGACGGCCGGGTCCCAGAGGTCGACGTGGACCGGATGGCCGGTCAACGCCTGGAAGGTCGTCGGCGTTACGAACCGCGTCGCCGCGTCGGTCATGACCACGCGCACGTCGACGCCGTCCTGCAGCAACAGGCGCGCGAGTTCCGCCGCCTTGTACGCCGCGACGCCGCCGGTGATGCCGAGAACAACGCGCTGAGCCATGGACTTACGAATGTTCGTCGCCAAGCGCAGAAGTTTAACTGATGCACCTTGGCGAACCAAATCGGGCCGTCTTGGGGAAGGGCATGGGAATCAACGATTGGCCGGTGAACGAACGGCCGCGCGAGCGGCTCATCGCCGCGGGCGCCGCCGCGCTGTCCGACAGCGAGCTGCTCGCCATCTTCCTGCGCACGGGCGTGCGCGGCGCCAGCGCGGTCGACCTCGCGCGGCGCCTGATCGAGCGTTTCGGCTCGCTCGCGAGCCTGTTCGCCGCCCCGCTGGCGCAGGTGGCCGAGGTTCCCGGCCTCGGGCCGGCCAAGTATGCGCAGTTGCAGGCCGTTCTGGAGATGTCGCGGCGGGCCCTGCGCGAGGAGATGCAGCGCCGCGACGCGCTCACTTCCCCGGCGGCGGTCCGCGATTACCTGCGCCTCGCCCTCCAGGGCAAGGAGCGCGAGGTGTTCGTCGCCGTGTTCCTCGATGCGCAGCACCGCGCGATCGGCGTCGAGGAGCTTTTCGCCGGCACGCTGGCGCAGGCCAGCGTCTATCCGCGGGAGGTCGTACGGCGAGCGCTGGCCCTGAACGCCGCGGCCATCATCGTTGCCCACAACCATCCGTCGGGCGTCGCCGAACCCAGCCACGCGGACCAGGCCCTGACGCGGGCCCTGATCCAGGCGCTGGCGCTGGTGGACGTTCGCGTTCTCGACCACTTCGTCGTCGCCCGCGGGAGCTGCGTCTCGTTCGCCGAGCGTGGCCTGCTCTAACCCGGCGCCCGCCGTCCGTTTCCGGGCGGCCAGCGTAAGAGCTTGTCCGCGCTTCGGAATCTGGGGTAAAATTCCTGGCTTTGCAAGATACCTGGAGCACTACCATGTCCCGAGTATGCGTCGTCACCGGCAAGCGGCCGATGGTGGGCAACAACGTTTCGCACGCCAACAACAAGACCAAGCGCCGTTTCCTGCCCAACCTGCAGACGCGCCGCTTCTGGCTGGAGAGCGAGAAGCGCTGGGTCAGCCTGCGCATCTCCAACGCCGGCCTGCGGCTCATCGACCGCAAGGGCATCGAGACCGTGCTGGCGGTGCTGCGCGCGCGCGGCGAGAAGATCTGACGTTCACGAGGAGTCCACCATGCGCGAAAAGATCAAGCTCGAATCCAGTGCCGGCACCGGCCACTTCTACACCACGACCAAAAACAAACGCACGACGCCCGACAAGCTGGAGATCAAGAAGTACGATCCCAAGGCGCGCAAGCACGTCATGTACAAGGAAACCAAGCTCAAGTAGCGGCTGCCTGCCGCATGAAAAAAGCCCGCCTAGGCGGGCTTTTTTGTTGGCCGGGTGCTTCCCGACGGCCGTCAGGCAGCGTAGCAGCGCAGGCGCCGGGAGAACGCCATCAGCTCGCCGATTCCGCTCGCGTCGGCGCGACGGCACCAGTCGTTGAGCTGGCTCACCAGTTGCTCGCGCGACAGGCTCGAGCGCTGCCACAGCGCCCCCAGCTCACGCCGCATGCGGTAGAGGGTATCGAGCACGCGGCTGTGCCGGAGCACCGCGTCGAGGGACTCGCGCTCGTGCGGCTGCGCCGGCTCTTCGCCGCGCTGCAGCCAGCGCCGGACCGCGGCCAGATCGACGCGTGCGCCGTCCGCGTGCAGCTTGCTCCCGAGGCGGGTCATTTCCTCGCGGTAGGCCCGCTTGACGGCCTTGGCGTAGCGCGCCATGACGTCGTAGCGGTGCGTGATGATGGCCTGCAGCGCCTGGAAATCCAGCTCGCTCGCGGCGTCGCCGTCCCTGAGCTTGAGCTTCGGCGCCACCTTCTTGACCTGCGCCAGACCCAGCATCTCCAGGATCCGGATGTAGAGCCAGCCGATGTCGAACTCGTACCAGCGCGCGGAGAGCTTGGCCGATGAGCCGTAGGCGTGGTGGTTGTTGTGCAGTTCCTCGCCGCCGATCAGGATCCCCCAGGGCACGATGTTGGTGCTGGCGTCCTCGGTCTGGTAATTGCGGTACCCGGCAAAGTGGCCAAGGCCGTTGATGACGCCGGCGGCAAACACAGGGATCCACAGCATCTGCACGGCCCAGATCGTCAGGCCGATCGGCCCGAACGCGATCACCTCCGCCACCAGCAGGATCGACACCCCCAGCGCGCTGTGCCGCGAGTAGAGCTTGCGCTCGATCCAGTCATCCGGCGTGCCGTGGCCGTAGCGCTCCAGCGTTTCCTGGTTCTTGGCCTCCGCGCGGTAGAGTTCGGTGCCCTCGAGGAGCACCTTGCGGATGCCGACGACCTGCGGGCTGTGCGGATCCTCGGGGGTCTCGCACTTGGCGTGGTGCTTGCGGTGGATGGCG
>CAZGTK010000292.1:0-3849 GCA_964528415.1 uncultured Burkholderiales bacterium
GCGCCGACATCAGCTGCAGGTAGTCGATGACGAGCAGGCCCAGCCCGCCGTGAACGCGCGCGAGGCGCCGCGCGCGCGCGCGGACTTCCAGGGCATTCAGGCCCGGCGTCTCGTCGATGAACATCGGCGCCTCGTTGAGACGCCCGAGCGCATGCGTGAGCTTCGGCCAGTCGTCGTCGGACAAGCGCCCCGTGCGCACCTTGTGCTGGTCGAGCCGCCCGACCGACCCCAGCATGCGCAGCGCGAGCTGCGCGCCGCCCATCTCCATGCTGAACACGGCAACCGGCCGCCCGCACTCGAGCGCGACGTGCTCGCCGATGTTCAGCGCGAACGACGTCTTGCCCATGCTGGGACGGCCGGCGATGATCACGAGGTCGCCGGGCTGCAGGCCCGAAGTCATGCGATCGAGATCGGTAAAGCCGGTCGGCACCCCGGTGACGTCGGTGGGGTTGCTGTAGAGCAGCTCGATGCGCTCCACCACCTGCTTGAGCAGCGGCTGCATCTCGAGAAAGCCCTGGCGGCCGCGCGCGCCGGCCTCGGCGATAGTGAAGACTTTCTGCTCCGCGCCGTCCAGAAGCTCTGCCGCGCTGCGCCCGCCGGGGCTGAAAGCCGAGTCGGCGATCTCGGCGCCGACCTCGGCCAGCTTTCTCAGGATCGAGCGCTCGCGCACGATCTCGGCGTAGTGGCGGATGTTGGCGGCCGACGGCGTGTTCTGCGCGAGCGAGCCGACGTAGGCCATGCCGCCGACGCTGTCGAGCTCGCCCACGGCCTTGAGCGCATCGCTCACGGTGACCACGTCGGCCGGCTTGCCCTCGTCCACCAGCTTGACCAGGTGCCGGTAGATCAGCCGGTGATCCTGCCGGTAGAAGTCGCCCTCGGTCAGGAGGTCGGCGATCTTGTCCCAGGCCGTGTTGTCCAGCAGCAAACCGCCGAGTACCGACTGCTCCGCCTCCACCGAATGCGGCGGCAGCTTGATGGCGTCGACCTTCGGGTCGGAGGCGATGGAGGTGACGGGCTGCGCCATGCGGAAGGGATTCGTGGTCGGCTCGCGGGAGAAGCGGTTCGATGCATTCTAAACCGCTGCTGGCGACGGCGGAACCGTCGCGCCAGGAAAATGAAAAAGGGCTGTCGCCAGCCCTTTTCCAGGGGTGTGCAGCGGGCTGCGGCTCAGGCTTCGCCCGTCACCGCGACCGTGACGACGACCTCGACGTCGCCGTGCAGCACGATCTCCACCGGGTGCTCGCCGGTGGTCTTGATCGGGCCATGCGGCATCCGGATCGCGGCCTTCGGGACGTCGAATCCCTTCGCGCCGAGCAGATCGCGCACGTCGATGTTGGTCACCGAGCCGAACAGCTTGCCGTCGAGGCCCGCCTTCTGCGTGACCTCCAGGCGCAGGCCCTCGAGCTGGGCTGCCTGCGCCTGCGCCGCGGCGAGCGCGTCCGACTGCAGCTTCTCCAGCTCTGCGCGCTTGGCCTCGAACTCGGCGAGGTTCTCCGGCGTCGCGCGCCTCGCCTTGCCGGACGGGATCAGGTAGTTGCGGGCATAGCCGTTCTTGACCTTGACCACGTCCCCCAGCTTGCCGAGGTTGACGACCTTCTCCATCAGGATGACTTGCATGGCGCCCTCCGTCAGTGCTGATCGCAGTAAGGCAGCAGCGCCAGGAAGCGCGCGCGCTTGATCGCCACCGACAGCTGGCGCTGATAACGCGCCTTGGTGCCCGTGATGCGAGCCGGAATGATCTTGCCGGTCTCGTTCACGAAATCCTTCAGCACGTCGATGTCCTTGTAGTCGATTTCCTTGACCTTTTCGGCCGTGAAGCGGCAGAACTTGCGGCGCCGGAACAGCTGGCGCTGGCGCGAGCCGTCCTTGCGAGGGTCCTTCTTTTTGCGAAACGGGCGTGGCATTTGTCAGTTCCTTTCCAATTCCAATTCGGTCACGTGAAAAATCATCTGTTCGGCGCCCTGCCGGCGCGAGGCGATGAAGCCGCTGAACGTGGCCGGTGCATCGTCGCCCGCGGCGACGATGCGCTCGACGATCGGGCCCAGCGCGATGGCGGGAACGACGCACTCGATGCGTCGCCTGCCGCCTGCTTCGACCTGCTCCGAAAGGTGCTGCACCTTGAACTCCAGCGCGGGTACCCCGGCCGGCGTGTAGCGCACCGGCCCGACGCCGGTCACGCGGCCCCAGAGCGAGAGCCGGTTCAGCCCGCGCTCTCCTCGGCCGCCTTCGCCGGCGCCTCGCCGCGCTCGCGCCCGCCTTCCCGGTCGCGCTCGCGGTCGCGGTCACGGCCGCCCTCGCGCTCGCCGCCCATCGGCCGGGACTTCTCTTCCTTCATCATCGGGGAGGGACCGGT
Source organism: uncultured Burkholderiales bacterium (assembly GCA_964528415.1). Classification (GTDB taxonomy): domain Bacteria; phylum Pseudomonadota; class Gammaproteobacteria; order Burkholderiales; family UBA6910; genus DATIUV01. Next base: position 2,354 of record CAZGTK010000292.1, read on the forward strand.
CTCGGCTTCGCTCTTGGCCACGACCAGGTGGCGCAGAACGGCGTCGCTGAACTTGAAGCTGTGGATCATCTCGTCCAGCGCCTCCTGGTCGCACTCGACGTTCATGAGCACGTAGTGCGCCTTGTGGACTTTCTGGATCGGATAGGCGAGCTGACGTCGGCCCCAGTCCTCCAGGCGGTGGATGCGCCCGCTGCGGGAGGTCACCATGGCCTGATAGCGCTCGACCATGGCCGGCACCTGCTCGCTCTGGTCAGGGTGCACGATGACCACGATTTCGTAGTGTCGCATTGTGGCTCCTTGTGGGTTGTAGCCCCCCGACAATGCGAAAGTCGGTGGGGCAAGGATCGAAAAGCCAGCTAGTATAGCGCGCTTAAACGCTGTTGATCAAGGACTTGGCCCGGCTCCGCGGCGGCGCAGGCGGGCCTGGTACAGGCAGATGCCGGCGGCGACCGCGACGTTGAGGCTTTCGACCTGCCCGACCATGGGAATGCGCAGCAGGCCGTCGCAGCACTCCCGGGTGAGCCGGCGCAGACCGGTCCCCTCGGCGCCCAGCACGCACGCCGCCGCCTGCTCCAGCGGCGCGGCGTCGAGGTCGGTCGCGCCTTCGGCCGCTGCCCCCCACACCCAGACGCCGTGCTCCTTGAGCTCGCGCAGCGACCGCGCAAGGTTGGTGACCGCCAGGAAAGGGATGGTGTCGGTCGCGCCGCTCGCCACCTTGGCAACGGTCGCGGTGACCGCCGCGGCACGGTCCTTGGGAGCGATGATGGCGTGCGCGCCGAACGCATCGGCGACTCGGAAGCAGGCGCCGAGGTTGTGCGGATCCTGCACGCCGTCCAGCACCAGCAGCAGCGGCGGCTCGCCGAGGCCCTCGATCAGGTCCTCCAGGCTCCGCGGGGCGGGCAACGCTACCGCCAGCGCCACCACCCCCTGGTGGCGCCCGCCGCCGGCGAGCCGATCGAGCCGATCGGCCTCGGCGCGGTGCACCTTGACCCCGGCGCCGGTTGCCAGCTCGTGCAGCTCGCGAGCGCGGCGATCGTCGCGGCCGGCGTCGAGGTAGATCTCCCGCACCGACTCCGCCGCGCGGCGCAGCCGGCCGGCTACGGCGTGAAAGCCGAACAGGACGACGCCCCGGCTCATCGCCCGCGCTTCGCGGGCCGCGCGGCGCGGCCTTCGCCGACCGGCGCCTCCGGCACGAAGTCGAGGCGGCTCGTCTCCAGGTCCACGCGCACCAGCTTCACCCGCATGCGGTCCGCGAGGCGGAAGCGGGCGTTCGTGCGCTCGCCGGTCAACTGGTGCAACGCCGGATCGAACTGGAAGTAATCGCTGCCGAGCTCGGAGATGTGCACGAGCCCCTCGACGTAGACGCCGTCCAGCGCGACGAACACGCCGAAGCCGGTGACGGCGCTGATGGTGCCGTCGAACACCTCGCCAACGCGGTCGCGCATGTAATAGCACTTGAGCCAGTTGGTGACGTCGCGCGTCGCCTCGTCCGCGCG
>CAZGTK010000293.1:0-3845 GCA_964528415.1 uncultured Burkholderiales bacterium
CCGACGAGGCCGAGGGCGTCGCCGAGCAGCTCGCCCGGTTCCAGGCGGCGACCGCCGGCGTGCGCGCGCCGCGCTGCCTCGCCAACTCGGCCGCGCTGCTGCGCTACCCGCAAACCCACGGCGACTGGACCCGGCCCGGCATCATGCTTTACGGCTCGTCGCCGTTTGCCGAGGTGAGCGCCGCGGCGCTCGATCTGCGGCCGGTGATGACGCTGAAGAGCGCCGTGATCGCGGTGCACGAGATCAAGGCCGGCGAGCGCGTCGGCTACGGCGGAACGTTCACCGCCGCGGCGGCGATGCGGGTCGGGACCGTCGCCTGCGGCTACGCCGACGGCTACCCTCGCCACGCGGGCACTGGAACGCCCGTGGTTGTGGCGGGGCGGCGCACGCGCACGCTGGGGCGCGTGTCGATGGACATGCTGGCGGTGGATCTGACGCCGGTCCCCGGCGCGGGCATCGGCACGCCCGTCACGCTGTGGGGGGAGGGGATGCCCGTCGACGAGGTGGCCCGCGCGGCGGGCACCATCAGCTACGAGCTGCTCACCCGGGTGACCGCGCGGGTCCCCCGGCGAGCTGTCTAGGAATTCAGCCGGATCAGTAGCCGGAAGGCTGCTGGATGCCGCGGGAGCGGCTCCAGTCGCGCGGCTCGACGCCGACGGGGCGCTGGAACGTGTAGCGCAACGGCTCCGAGACCAGCTGCTCGGCGACTTCACCGCCGCTGTTGGACGGGATCGAGAACGGCAGCGAGAGGATGAACAGCCCGAATCCGACCACCGAGCCGACCACGCCCAGCGGACGCGCGAACACGATATCGGCCATCATGATCCCTGAGTCGTCGGTCACGTTCGACTCGAGGAAGTCGCCGCTGTTGCGCTCGGCGCCGATCGCGGCCATGGGCGAAACGGCAAGCGCGACGGCCGTGGTCGCGGCGGCCAGTCGGGTGGCGATGGATTTGCGCATGGTTCCACTCCAAGCGAGAGTCGAGACGACCCCATTATAGGGCAACGGGGCTCACGATCAAGCCCTTTCGTTTGTTAAAAAGATGCGATAACCCGCGAATTTTATGGGAAGTTGAGGTTTAGATTTCCCGTTTAATCGTGCCCGTATCAGGGTCCGCGCCGGCCCCTCAGGTAGCGGATGCGCGTGGTCGCGTTGAGCCCCTGCTTGTCGATCCAGGCGAGATGCAGATCCCCCGCGTCGTCCAGCGCGAGCACCGGCTCGACCTGGGCGCCCGCGCCCGTGGCCCCGGCCGGCGTCACGTCGTCGCTCCAGCCGCTCGCGGTTTTCCACGACAGCCAGATGTCCGGCGTCCCGTCGCGGTCGTCGTCCCAGGCGACCGCGATCGCCCCCGAGGCGTGCGCGGCAACGGCCGGGTGCCACTGGGCAATGTCGTTGCCGAAGCCGTCCTGGACTTTTTCGTTGCGCTCGAAGCGGCCGCCGCCGTCGCGGCTCAGGCCGGCGTAGACGTCGTAACCCGACAGGAAGTCCCGCTTGTCGGCCCAGACGGCCACCAGGCCCTCGGCCCCGAACCGGGCAAGCGACACCCGCATTGCGCCCATCCCGCGGCCGAGCCCCTGCGTGTTGCGCATGCTGGAGAGCTCGTTGACCTGCTCGAGCGGCGAGAACGTGCGGGCGTCGGCGGCGCGGCTGCGCACGATGCGCGTGTGGCCGTGGCGCCGGTCCTCCCACGCGACGTTGACGATGCCCCGCGGCCCCACGGTCAGGGCCGGGTACTGCTGGTCGTCGACGGGCGGCGCGGGATCCACCGGCCGCGGCGCCTCGATGCGCACGTCGTCGCCGTCGACGGTGACCGCCGCCGCGACGATGCGGCTGAAGCGCCCCTCGCGCCGGGCCCAGGCGGCGACGACGCCGCCCTCGGCAGCGGCCAGCGTGATCTGGCCGCCCTCGCTCTCGATGCGGACGATCTTGCCCGCGCCGGCGGCGCTCAGCAGCCGCAGGTGCGGCCGGCCGCCTTCCTCCCAGGCGGCCAGGAAGCGGCCGCCGCCGAGCGCCGCGACGACCGGCTCGTAGGCGGGCGCATCGCCGCTCAGGCGGATCTCGGTCGCGAAGCGCGAATCCTGCGGGCGCTTGAGCGCGACGTAGCAGGCGGGGCGCCCGCCGCGGTTGTCCTCCCACGTCACCGCCACGGTTGCGTCGGAAACGGCGATGCCGCGCCGGCCGGCGGATTCGAGATGGTGGAAAATCGCCGGACCGTGGGCGGTCGTGACGTCGATCGCCTCGTCGAACGCCCACGGCGGTGCGGCCGCGGCCGGGGCGGCGGCGAGGAGCAGCGCGAACGCGACCGTCCGCGACCCCATCTCAGGAACTCTTGCGCAGGAACTCGAGCAGCGGCTGCGTGCGGTAATGCCCGCCGTGGACGTAGCGGTCGTAATCCTTGAAGTCGGACACCGTCTTGAAGCCGGGGATCTTGAGGATCTCGCGTCCGTCGGGCTCGAGGAAAACGAACAGCGGCGTGGCGTGGGCGCGGAAGCGGGCGCCGAGTTCCATCTCGGTGATGCGCTCGCCGGAGGGCAGCGTCAGGCGGCGCCCGCTTTCGGCGTCGACGTAGACGAGAACGTAGTGCTCGCCGTAGCGGCGGCGAATCTCGGCGTCGGCGAAGGATTCCTTGTTCGTCTTGTCGCACCAGGCGCAGCCGTAGCGGCCGAAGTAGACGAACACCGGCTTGTTCGCCGCGGCTGCCGTGCGCAGGCCTTCGTCGAAGCTGACGAACGGATAGCCCACGGGCGGGTCGGCGGGCGCCGTGGCAGGGGCCAGCGCCAGGAACATGGCGACAAGGGCGAGAATCGGACGCATCGGGTGGCCGGCGATCGCGGACGGACGGCGCCACTTTAGCGCCGCCCGCCGCGGTCGCCAAGCGCCGCTACTCGGGGCTTACGTGACCGGCCCTGAGCGCCTGCACCAGGGCCAGGGGCACGTGGCTGTCGTAAAGCTTCACGTCGGTGGTCTGCTCGAGGCCGCAGTGGGGGCAGGTGCACAGCGGCAGCCGGAAATCCACCTCGAAGTCGGCGTCCGGGTCCAGACGCACGCCCAGCGACACGGTGCGAACGTCCGGCTCGCCGTCCAGTTCGCGGTGGCAGCCGCCGCAGTAGGCGCGGCGGCGGAACCAGCCTTTCTTCTCGGCCGTCGGCAGGCCGACCTTCTCCGGGTCGCCGAGGTAGTCCATGAGCCGGGCGGCGAACTCGGGATACGCCAGCCGCCGATGGTCCTGCGGACAGACGCGGGCCGGCATGTGGTGGATGGTGACGGTGACGTCCCCGGCCGTACCGTTGAGGTCGTCCAGGGCGCCGAGCGTTGCTGCTTCGCCGCATTCGCGGCACTTGACGGTGGCGTCGGTCATGGCGGCTCCTCCTGAAGGCGGTGTCGGGAGGCGAGCGGCCAGCGCGCGGCGGCTGCGATGCCCGCGCGCTTCGGCTCCCACTTAAACCGACTGCGGCGCGCGCCGCGGAGTTCCGGCGCCGCCGGCGCGGCTGCGGCGGCACGCCCGGCGCTTGATCGGGCGCACGCGCTCGGTTAGCGTGTCGCCTCGGCCGCGCTCCCGCGGCACGGCACCCTCCCCAGGCATGGCGAAACCCAAGAACCTCTACGTCTGCACCGAGTGCGGCGGCCAGGCGCTCAAGTGGCAGGGGCAGTGCCCCCACTGCCAGGCCTGGAACACGCTGGTCGAGACCGTAGCGGAAAAGCCGCCGGCGCGTTTCGCCCCGATCGCCGGCGATGCCGGCGTCCAGCGTCTCGGCGACGTCGCGGCCGAAGACCAGCCGCGCATCGAGACGGGCATCGCCGAGTTCGACCGCGTGCTGGGCGGCGGGCTGGTGCCGGGCTCGGCG
>CAZGTK010000294.1:0-3836 GCA_964528415.1 uncultured Burkholderiales bacterium
AGCCGCGGCTGGACCCGCGGAAGGCTGAACGGCGCCGCGCCGGCGGCCGTCCGGCGCGGAAGCAACGGAAAGGCCGGCCTCAGCGCACGCGCGCTTCGCGCAGCCGGGGCGCGTGCTCGACGGCGCGGACGTCGCCGCCCAGTTCGTGGCCGTACCGGGCCATCCAGTGCGCGTAGGCCTCGTCGTAGGCCTGCCGCGCGCTGCGCGTTTCCAGCACGAGCTGCAGGATCACGCAGGCCGCGATCAGGAGGCTGCCGAGGGCAGCCAGGCCGGGCGAGTACGTCTCCAGGGCCAGGGTGAAGAACACCCCGATCAGTCCAATCCAGGCGGCCAGTTGGAACCAGCGCAGGCGGTTGGCGTGCATCGTGTCCTCCCGTCGTCGAACGATGGCGGGCAGACCGGCGCGACCCCCCCGCGGCCGGTCCCGGGCGCCGCCGCTGGACCGGCAGCCCCCTGCTTTTGGAGCCGAACCTTACCATCCCGTTCCACCGCCGAAGGATCAGACTTTCTTCTACTTCAGGTGGATGCAAAGGATTGGCGGCTAATCCCTTGGCGCGGCGGCGGGGCCCGCGACGCCGCGGTGGGCGGCCTTAACACAAGTTTTGATTCGCGGCCGCCGCGAAACGCCGCCCCCGCGTCCCGGCCGGCCCGCCGGGCGGCGCGTCTGGCGCCCACGGGGCGACGGGTTAAAATCGCCGCTTGTCCGCGCCGCGAGCCGCGCTCGCGGGCGCGCTTTTTCCCCCCACATCCGACAGCGACGAACCGATGAACTGGACCCAGCACGGCGGCTACCGCGACATCCTCTTCGAGACCGCCGAGGGCATCGCCAAGATCACGATCAACCGCCCCGAGGTGCGCAACGCGTTCCGGCCCGAAACGGTCAAGGAGCTGATCGACGCCTTCCACCGCGCGCATCTCGACGCCGAGGTCGGCGTCGTCGTTCTCACCGGCGCCGGCACCGAGGCGTTCTGCTCCGGCGGCGACCAGCGCGTGCGCGGCGACGACGGCGGCTACCACGACGCCACCGGCACGCCGTTCCTGAACGTGCTCGACCTGCAGCGCCAGATCCGCAGCCTGCCCAAGCCCGTGATCGCGATGGTGGCGGGGTGGGCGATCGGCGGCGGCCACGTCCTGCACGTGGTGTGCGACCTCACCGTTGCCGCCGACAACGCGCGCTTCGGCCAGGTCGGTCCGCGCGTGGGCAGCTTCGACGCCGGCCTCGGCGCCGGCCTGCTGGCGCGCATCGTCGGCCTGAAAAAGGCGAAGGAGATCTGGTTCCTGTGCCGGCAGTACGACGCGCTGCAGGCGCTCGAGATGGGCCTCGTCAACGCCGTGGTGCCGCTCGAGCGGCTGGAGGACACGACGATCGAGTGGTGCCGCGAGATCCTGCGCCTGTCGCCCACGGCGCTGCGCTGCCTGAAGGCCGGCTTCAACGCCGACACCGACGGCCTGCTCGGCATCCAGGAACTGGCCGGCAACGCGACGGCGCTGTACTACATGACGCCCGAGGGCCAGGAAGGGCGCGACGCCTGGCTCGAGAAGCGCAAGCCCGACTTCTCCAAATTCCCGCGCCGGCCGTGACCCGGCGCTGAAGCGGAACGCGCGTTGCAATCGGCATCCGCAGCGAACGCTCGCCCCTCGCGGCTCGCCGCCTGGTGGCTGGCGATCCGGCCGAAGACGCTTTCGGTGGCGGTGGCGCCGGTCGCCTGCGGCGCCGCTCTGGCATGGCACGAGCACCGGCAGTTCTTCCTGGCGGCGTTCCTGGTCACGCTGGTGGTCGCCGTGCTGATCCAGATCGCCACCAACCTCTACAACGACGCCAAAGACCACGAGCGCGGCGCCGACACGCCCGACCGCCTCGGCCCGGCGCGCGCCACCGCCTCAGGCTGGCTGACCGCGCGCGAGGTCAAGCGCGCGGCGCTCGGCTTCTTCGCCGCCGCCTTCGTCCTCGGCCAGTACCTGGTCTGGCACGGCGGCTGGGGCATCCTGCTGCTGGGGGTGGCCTCGATCGGCGCCGGCATCGCGTACACGGGGGGGCCGCGGCCGATCGCCTACAGCGCGACGGGCGAAGTGTTCGTCTGGCTGTTCTTCGGCCTCGCCGCGACGCTCGGCACCTATTACCTGCAGGCGTTCACGCTGAGCGTGCCGGCCTTCCTCACCGCCAACGCGCTGGGCCTGCTGGCCGCGGCGGTGATCGTCGTCAACAACACCCGCGACCTCGCAACCGACGCGCGCGCCGGCAAGCACACGCTCGCCGTGCGGATCGGCCGCGACGGCTGCAACACCGAGTACGCCGCGCTGGTCCTGCTGCCCTTCGCGCTCGTCGCCGCGCAGGCCCCGCTGCTTTCCGGCGGCGTCCGGAATCTGCTGCCGCTGCTCGCGGCTCCGTGGGCGCTCGCGCTGGTGCGCCGGTTCCGCGCCGAGCCGCCGGGGCGCGGATTCAACCGGCTGCTCGCGCGCACCGCGGCGCTTCAGCTCGCCTTCGCGCTGCTGCTCGCACTCTCGCTGATCCTCTGACGCCGGTGCCGATCCAGTCGATCCGGGTGACGCCGTACACGCTCACGCTCAAGCGGCCGTGGTACGGCGCGCGCGCGCGCATGGACGCGCGCGGCGGCTGGCTGGTGGCCGCGACCGACAGCACGGGGCGCGTGGGCTACGGCGACTGCTCGCCGCCGCCGTCGTCGTCCGCCGACATGCGCCGCAGCGCCGAGGAGGCGGTGACGCGCTTCGCGGATGCGCTCGCCCACGTCGACATCGCGGTCGCGCTGGATCGCGTCGGCATCGCCGATCTGCCGGCGCCGGCGCGCTGCGCGCTCGAGACCGCGCTGCTCGATCTGCAGGCGCAGGCGCGGGCCGTGCCGCTGGCGCGCCTGCTGAGCCCGGACGCGTCCGCCACCGTCGCCGTCAACGCGAGCCTCGGCCGCCTCGACGGCGAGATCGGCAAGCGCACCGAGGCCGCGCTGCTCTCGGGCTACACGGTGATGAAGGTGAAAGTCGGCGTTTTCGACGCCGCCGAGGAAGTGAAGCGGCTCGCCCGCCTCGCCGCCGAGCTGCCCGGCGACGTGCGGCTCAGGCTCGACGCCAACCGCGCCTGGCGCGCCGACGACGCGTCGCGCTTCATCGCCGGCGCCGCGGCGCTGCCGATCGAGGCGCTCGAGGAGCCGCTGTGGGAGCCGACCCCGGAAGCGTTCGCGCGGCTGCAGGGCGAGGCGCCTTTCCCGCTCGCGCTCGACGAGTCGCTGCCGCAATGGCTGTCGTCGCACCCCGAGGCCGCGCTCGCCGCGCGGCGCTGGGTGCTCAAGCCCATGCGCTGGGGCGGCGCGCGGCGCTGCCTGACGCTCGCCGCCGGCGCGGCCAAGGCGGGCATCGAGGTCGTCGTCACCACCACCGTCGACAGCGCTGCCGGCAGCTGGCTCGCCGCGCACCTCGCCGCCGCCGTGAACAACGATCTCGCGCACGGGCTCGGCACCTCCGAGTGGCTCGCCGAGGACCTCGGCCCGCCGCCGGCTCCCGAGAACGGCCGCGTCGCGCTCCCGCCCGTCGGCCTCGGCTTCGCGCCGAAGATGGTGGCAGCGTGAGCCACCCGGCGAGGGACCCGCACAGCGGGATCGACGGCAAGGCGAGCGCTGCCGGCCGCCGACGCGTTCACGCCGGTTTTGTCCAATGCCCGGACGGAGGCGGCAGCGTGAGCCACCCGGCGAGGGACCCGCGCAGCGGGATCGACGGCAAGGCGAGCGCTGCCGGCCGCCGACGCGCTCACGCCGGTCTGTCCGCTGCCCGAACGGAGGCGGCAGCGTGAGCCACCCGGCGAGGGACCCGCGCAGCGGGATCGACGG
>CAZGTK010000295.1:0-3827 GCA_964528415.1 uncultured Burkholderiales bacterium
TCGCCTTCGTCGGCTTCGTCGGCGCCTGGACCAAGGAGGTGTTCGGCCCCGACGCGCTGTTCGTCGCCGGGGCGGTGGGCGCGACGGTGGCGACGTTCTTCACGTTCCTGCCGTCGTTCCTGTTCATCCTGGTGGGCGGGCCGCTGGTGGAGTCGACCCACGGCGACCTCAAGTTCACCGCGCCGCTGACCGGCATCACCGCGGCGGTGGTGGGCGTGATCCTCAACCTGGCCTGCTTCTTCGCCTACCACGTGCTGTGGCCGTCGGGGTTCGACGGCCCGTTCGAGTGGCCGCTGGCGCTGATCGGCGCGGCGGCTTTCGTCGCGCTGTGGCGCTACAAGGTGGGCATCATCCCGGTGGTGGCGGCGTGCGCCGCGGTCGGCCTCGCGCTCACGCTGGCCGGCGCCGGGCCGGTATGACACGCGCGCGTCCTGCGCCGCCACCGAGGGCATGAACGCGTCCGCGAACCCCGGGCAGGCGGGCGTCGCCGCCGCGCTCGCCGCGGCCCTGCTGTTCGGCGCCGGCACGCCGGTGGCCAAGCTGCTGCTCGGCGCGGTGGACCCGTGGCTTCTCGCCGGCCTGCTCTATCTCGGCTCCGGCGTCGGCCTCGGCCTCTGGCGCCTCGCGCGGCGCAGCCCCCGCGCGCGCCTGCCCGCCGCGGACCGGCTCTGGTTCGCCGGCGCCGTGGTCGCCGGCGGCATGGTGGGGCCGGCGCTGCTCATGTGGGGGCTGTCCGGCATGGCGGCGTCGGGGGCGTCGCTGCTGCTCAACGCCGAGGGCGTGCTGACCGCGCTGCTCGCGTGGTTCGTCTTCCGCGAGAACGTCGACCGCCGCATCGCGCTCGGCATGGCGCTCATCGTCGCCGGCGCCGTGGTGCTGTCGTGGCCGGGCGAGCTGCGGCTCGGCGCCGCGCTGCCGGCGCTCGCCGTGCTCGGCGCGTGCCTCGCCTGGGCGATCGACAACAACCTCACGCGCAAGGTGTCGCTGGCCGACGCCGGCTACATCGCGATGGTGAAGGGCCTGGTGGCCGGCGCGGCGAACTTCGCGCTGGCGCTCGCGGCGGGCGCCGCGCTGCCGCCGCCGTCGGCCGCGCTCGGCGCTCTGGTGGTGGGCTTCTTCAGCTACGGCGTGAGCCTGGCGCTGTTCGTGCTGGCGCTGCGGCACCTGGGCACCGCGCGCACCGGCGCGTACTTCTCGGTGGCGCCGTTCGCGGGCGCGCTGATCGCGTTGCCGCTGCTGGGCGAAGCGCCGACGCTGCAGCTCGCGGCGGCCGGCGCGCTGATGGCGGCGGGGGTTTGGCTGCACCTGACCGAGCGCCACGTCCACTGGCACGTGCACGAGCCGCTCGAGCACGCGCACGTCCACGTCCACGACGAGCACCACCGGCACGAGCACGACGAGCCGGTGCCGCCCGGCACGCGGCACAGCCACCCGCACCGCCACGAGCCGCTCGCGCACGCGCATCCGCACTACCCGGACGCGCACCACCGCCACGACCACTGACCGGCGCCGGCCGCCGGTCCAGGTCAGGCGAGCAGCGCCCCCGCGCGCAGCCGCGCCGTGAGCGCCGCCAGCGCCCGGCCGCGGTGGCTCACGCGGTTCTTCTCCTCCAGCGCGAGCTCGGCGCCGGTCTTGCCCAGCGCCGGATCGAGGAACAGCGGGTCGTAGCCGAAGCCGCCGTCGCCGCGCGGCGCGCGCACGATCTCGCCGCGCCATTCGCCCTCGGCGACGATCGGCTGCGGATCGTCGGCCCGGCGCACCAGCACGATCACGCAGTAGTAGTGCGCGCGGCGGTCGGCTTCGTTCTCCAGCAGCGCGAGCAGCTTGTCGTTGTTGCGCCGGTCCGAGCGCGGCTCGCCGCCGAAGCGCGCCGAGTGAACGCCGGGCTCGCCGCCGAGCGCGCTGACGCAGATGCCGGAGTCGTCGGCGAGCGCGGGCAGGCCGGTCGCGCGGCTCGCGTGCCGCGCCTTGGCAAGCGCGTTCTCGAGGAAGGTGACGTGGGGCTCGTCGGCCTCAGGGACGCCGAGCTCGCCCTGCGGCAGCGTCTCGATGCCGAGCGGCTCGAGGATGCGCCGCAGCTCGCGCAGCTTGCCCGCGTTGTTGCTGGCCAGCACCAGCCGGCCGCCGGATTCGATCACGCCCGCGTTCCTTTCACGAAGACGAACGGCGGCTATGATAACCTCGCCGCGTCGAGCGCAGCGCCACGGAGATTCGAATGCACCCCCACACCGAAACCCGCCGCGCGTGGCGCGGGCCCGTCCGCGCCGTGGTCCTCGACTGGGCCGGCACCGTGGTCGATTTCGGCTCGTGCGCCCCGGTGCTGGCGTTCGCGCAGGCGTTCGGCGATTTTGGCATCGAGCTCTCGCTGGCGGAGATCCGCGCCGACATGGGCCTGCCGAAGCTCGACCACGTGCGCAAGCTGCGCGCGGTGCCGCGCGTTGCGCGACGCTGGGAAGCGCTGCACGGCGCACCGATGTCGGAAGCCGACGTCGAGCGCGTATACCTCGCCTTCGTCGAACGCCAGGCCGGCGAAGTCGCGGCGCGCAGCGCGCCGATCCCCGGCGTCCTGCCGATGCTGGAGGAACTCCGCCGCCGTGGCATCCGCGTCGGCTCCAACTCGGGGTATCCGCGCGCCGTGATGGACGTGTTGGCGCCGGCGGCGGCGGCGCACGGCTACGCGCCGGAGGCCATCGTTTGCGGCGACGAGGCGGCGCAGGGCCGTCCTTCGCCGTTCATGGCCTGGCGGGTGCTGGAGCGGCTGGACGTGTGGCCCGCAGCGGCGTGCGTGAAGGTGGACGACACCGCGCCCGGCATCGAGGAAGGCCTCAACGCCGGCATGTGGACGGTGGCCGTGGCGATGACGGGCAACGAGCTGGCGCTTACCGCGGAGGAGCTGGCAGCGCTGCCGCCGCTGGAGCGCGAGGCGCGGCGGGAGGCGGCGTACCGGCGGCTTGCCGCCGCCGGCGCGCACTACGTCGTCGATAGCGCCGCCGACCTGATCGGCTGCGTCGACCAGATCGAGAACCGCCTGGAGCGCGGCGAGACGCCGTGACCGCCAGGCATAGCCTGGGAGATTCCGATGTTCGAATGGATCGCCGACCCGCAGGCCTGGATCGCGCTGGCGACGCTGACCGCGCTGGAGATCGTGCTCGGCATCGACAACATCATCTTCATCTCGATCCTGGTGGGGCGCCTGCCCGCCGATCAGCGCAACCGGGCGCGCGTGATCGGGCTGTCGCTGGCGATGATCATGCGCATCCTGCTGCTGCTCTCGCTCGCGTGGGTGATGGGCCTGACGGCGCCGCTGTTCACGGTCGTCGGCGAGGAGGTCTCCGGCCGCGACCTGATCCTGCTCGGCGGCGGCTTGTTCCTGCTGTGGAAGAGCGTGCACGAGATCCACGGCTCGCTCGAGGGCCCGCTGCAGAGGGAGGACGGCACCGTCGTCGTCGCCAGCTTCGGCGCCGTGCTGGCGCAGATCGCCGTCATCGACCTCGTCTTCTCGCTCGATTCGGTGATCACGGCGGTCGGCATGGCGGAGCACATCCCGGTCATGGTGATCGCGATCATCCTGGCGGTGGGGGTCATGATGGTCGCGGCCAAGGCGATCGGCGGGTTCGTCGACCGTCACCCGACGGTGAAAATGCTGGCGCTCGCGTTCCTGGTCCTGGTGGGCGTCGGGCTGATCGCCGAGGGCATGGATTTCCACATCCCGAAGGGCTACATCTACTTCGCGATGGCGTTCTCGGTGGCAGTGGAGATGCTGAACCTGCGCTTGCGCGCGCGGGCCCGCGCGGCGGCGCCGGTCAGGCTGCACAAGCCGGCGCAGC
>CAZGTK010000296.1:0-3800 GCA_964528415.1 uncultured Burkholderiales bacterium
CGGCTCCGCGGCGGCCGCGGGCGCAGCCGGCGCAGGACGCGGGGCCGCCGGCGCCGCGGAGGGGCCCGTGACGAGCACCACGTCGAGCGGGCGCGGAGCGGTGGGAACTTCGGGGCGCTCGAACCACGCCGCCGGCAGCAGGAACGCGGCCGCGTGCGCGAGCAGCGAGACGCTAAGCCACAGCGCGAACCGCCCCCGGGGCGGCCGTCGCGGCGGCTCCTCCGCCGTCAGGGACGGTGACGCGTCGCCGGCGCGCGCGCGGGCGGCGGCGAGATCGATGACGCGGGCGCTCGAGGAACGGGTCATGGACCCGCCATGTTAGCGCAGCGCCGCGCGAAGCGACCCCGCGTCGGGCACATGCGTGCCGCGCGCGGCAATTCAGCCATCCGGACACGGTCCGCCCCGGCCGGGCGGCGGCACTACGCCGGACGCGGAGCCCGGCTCAACCGCACGGCCACCAGGAACGACACCGCGATCACGGCGCACACGGCGGCGCCGAAGGCGAGCTCCTTGCCGTCGCTCCAGGCGTCGACGGCGGGCGAGAAGTACTTGGCGACGCCGAAGCCCGCCACCAGCAGCGAGAGCAGCGACACCACCAGGCCCATGACGCGGGAAGCGAGGCGCGCCACCGCGTCGGCGCGCGCGATCAGGCGCGAGATCCACAGACCGTTGATCGCGTCGGTGACCATCATGCCCAGCAGGAAGGCCAGCCCGAGGGCCAGCGCGTGGTCGAGGCCGCCGAACTGCGTGCCGACGACGGCGAACAGCGCGGCCTGGCTCATGGTGTCGAACGAGAGCGCGAACAGCGCCCCCACCAGCATGATCGCGAACGGGTTGCTGGTTTCCCGCAGGCGCCCGAGGAAGCGGCCCTTGACGCCCACCGGCTGCACCACGTCGTCCGGCTCGGCGGTCAGCACCGCGCGCAGGTTCACGACGCCGAGCAGGAACAGGAAAGCGATGGAGATCCAGGCGCCGAGATCCTCGATCCACGCCGGCACCTGCCAGCTGCCGGCGATGGCGCTGACCGTGAGCGCGATCAGGACCACGACCACGCCGTGGCCCAGCGAGAACAGCATGCCGCACCAGCGCGCGATCCGCCGCGCGGCGCGGAAGTTGTAGCGCGTGAGACCGTCGATCGCGGCCAGGTGGTCGGCGTCGAAGCCGTGCTTGAGCCCCAGCACGAACACCAGGGCGAGCACCGCGAACCAGTCGTTGGGCAGGTTTTCCATCTCGGGCGTCCCGTGCCGGAATGTTATGAAGACTTGATTTCGCTTCTTAACACGCCCGTGCCGGCGCGCCTTTGACCTGCATCAACGCCGGCGCGGCGCCGGCCGCGGCGCGGGTGGCAAGTCGGCTTCCACTCGCGCCTTGGGCGGCGGACGCCCGTGCGGCATCTCCAGGGGCAGGCGCACGGTGAAGACGGCGCCGCCGTCCGCGTGGTTGGCGGCCTCGATGACGCCGCCGTGGCGCTCGACGATGCCGTAACAGATGGCCAGCCCGAGCCCCATGCCCTGCCCGACCGGCTTGGTGGTGAAGAACGGGTCGAACAGCCGCGGCAGGCTCTCGGGCGCGATGCCGGGACCGTCGTCGCGGAAGCTCAGGTCGACCCGGTCGCAGTGCGGCCGGGCCTCGATGGCAAGGCGCCTGGCGCCGGCGCCGGCGGCGTTCTGCACCAGGTTGACCACCACCTGCTGCAGCTCGCCGGCCGAGCCGCGGACGGGCAGGCCCGGCGCCAGGTCGAGCTCGACCGCGAGGCCGGCCGGGCCCGATCGCGTCGCCCAGCGCGCGGCGCGTTCGACCGCCTCGCCCAGGTCGAAAACCTCGTCGTGGCGATCGGCGGGCTCGGCAAATCGCCGCAGGGCGGCCACCGTGTCGCGCGTGCGCTCGGCGCCCTCGACGATGCCATCGATCACGCTGTCCAGGTCCGCGAGCAGGCGCTCCAGGCGCAGCTCGCGCTTGAGCGCCTGCCGCTGCGCGTCGGACGCGCCGGCGTCGACGGCCTCCAGGTAGCGCCGCAGGCGCGGCAGGTTGCGCCGGAGCACGTGCACGTTGCCGACGACGAAGCTCACGGGGTTGTTGAGCTCGTGGGCGACGCCCGCCACCAGCAGCCCCAGCGAGGCCATCTTCTCCGACTGCAGCAGCCGCTGCTGCGCGCGCTGCAGCTCGTCGTGGGCGGCGCGCAGGTCCTCGTACGCGCGCTTGAGCTCGCCGACCGGGCGCCCGGTCAGGACGGCGCCGAGCGGCCGGCCCGCGGCGTCGCGCCGCGGCGTGGCGTTGAACGAGACCGGCACGATGCCGCCGCGGCCGCGCAGGCGCAGCTCCACGTCGGCGACCGCGCCCTGACGGCACTGCGCCAGCGAAGCGGCGAACCGCTCGCACGACGCCATGTCGGCGAACAGCGCCTGCGCCGGCTCGCCGCGCCAGCCCTCCGCGGGCCGGCCCGTCAGGTCGGCCAGCGCGCGGTTCACGTCCTCGATGACGCCGTCGCGGCGGCAGACAATCAGCACGTCGGTCATGGCGCCGAGCACGCTGGCGATGAAGCGCTGCGATTCCTCCAGCGCGGCGTTGCTCGCCTCCAGCTCCGCCTCGTAGGCGAGCAGGCCCTGGTAGGTCTGCTCCATCCGGGCCAGCGTCTCGCGCCACAGGTCCGCGCCGACCTCGCCGACCACCGTCGAGGCCTGCGCGCCGGCCGCGCTCATCGCCCGCGCCCGCGCCAACGCCTCGCGGGCGCGCGCGCGGCGGCGGGAGGCGGCCTTGTCCGAGGAGTCGGGCACGGGCATCGGCGCGCTAGGTCTTCGGCCGGCTGTGGACGTGACGGTGGCCGCCCGCGCTCACGTCGGCCGGCACCAGGTTGAGGCTGCCATGCCGCACGCCGCGCTCGGCCACCAGCGACTCGGCGAAGCGGCGCACCTCGCGCGTGGGACCGCGCAGGATCACCGTTTCGAGGCAGTTGTCGTGGTCGAGATGCGCGTGCATGGTCGACACGCACAGGTCGTGGTGATCGTGCTGCCGGTCGACGACGCGCTCGGCCAGGTCGCGCTCATGGTGGTTGTACACGTAGGACAGCGCGGCGACGCAGAACGGCGCGTCCTGGCCGGCGAGCCGCTCCTCTTCCAGCATGCGCCGGAGCAGGTCGCGCACCGCCTCCGAGCGGTTGTCGTAGCCCTTGGCGCGGATGTAGCGGTCGAACTGCCGCGCCAGCTCGGCGTCGAGGGAAATCGTGAAGCGTTCGGTCATGCCGTTGCCTTTCCGGGGGTGATCAGGGCTCGGAGCCGCCGTCGCGCGCGAGGCCGTAGCGCGCCAGCTTGGCGCGCAGGCCGACGCGCGACAGGCCGAGCTCGGACGCGGCGCGGCTCTTGTTGCCTTGGTGACGCGCCAGCGTGTCGCGCAGGAGCTGGATCTCCAGCGCTTCGGTGCGGCTGCGCAGCGTGCCGCGATGGCCGTTCACGCGCGCCGGCGCGGCGGGCGCCGCCGCGCGCAGCTTCGGCGACAGCAGCTCGGCGCCCAGCCGGGGAGCGGAGGCCAGCGCCAGCATGCGCTGCACCTCGTTCTGCAGTTCGCGCACGTTGCCGGGCCAGGCGTAGGCGACGAACGCCGCCAGCGCGTCGTCGGTGAAGCCCTCCGCCGGCTTGCCGAGCTGCCGGACCGCCCGCTCGAGCACGTCCTGCGCGATCAGCGGCACGTCCATCGGCCGGTCCCGCAGCGGCGGCACGTGCACGGTGACCGCCGCCAGGCGGTAGAACAGATCCTCGCGGAAGCGGCCGTCGCGCACGTCGCGGTCGAGATCCCGGTTGGTCGCG
>CAZGTK010000297.1:0-3789 GCA_964528415.1 uncultured Burkholderiales bacterium
TCCGGCGACTCACCCACGCCGGGCCCGGCTCGCTTTGGCGCCGCCTCGGGCGCTGGCTGGCCGGCCGGCCGCGCATAGCCGAGGTCGACTGGGTCGGCACGTCGATGGGCGGCATCATCGGCATGATGCTGGCGGCCCGGAAAAATTCGCCGATCCGCCGGCTCGTCCTCAACGACGTCGGCGCCGTGGTGCCCGCGGCCGCGCTCAACCGGCTGGCGGACTACGTCGGCCGCGATCCGCATTTCGAATCGCTGGACGCGCTCGAGACCTACGTCCGCGACGTCTACCGCTCCTTCGGCCCGTTGACGAACGGCCAATGGCGCCATCTCGCGGCCCACAGCTGCCGTCGCACGGCGGACGGTCGCTACGCGCCGAATTACGACCCGGCGATCGGCCGCGCCTTCGCCAAGCCCTTCGAGCAGGATCTCGAGCTCTGGCCGACCTGGGACGCCATCCGCTGCCCGGTCCTCGTGCTGCGCGGCGGTGAGTCCGATCTGCTCGCGCGCGAGACCGTGCGGCGCATGCAGGAACGCGGACCGGGCGCGCGGCTGGTGGAATTTGCCGGCGTCGGCCATGCCCCGGCGCTGATGGCGGCCGAGCAGATCCGCACGGTGCGCGAGTTCCTGCTGGCGAGCTGACCCATGACGGCCACGGCGGGCGCAACATTCCGGCCCACCGCGCGCCGACTCAACGTAGAATCACGCCTTTTGCCGCCCGTCGGCGGCGTCGGCACACGGCAACGGGGGGAGCGTTGAGCCAGTCCAAAGGCCTGCCGAGCGCGATCGCTCTGGTGAGCGCGATCGTCCTCGCGATCGTGATCGCCGCCTCGAGCACGCGGCTGGACGAGAGCGCCTGGAATTGGGTCGACCTCGCCAGCGAGACGCTGTTCGTCGCGATGGTGTTCGCCTGGATCGCCATCACCAGCCGGCTCGCGTTGCGGCCCCGCACCGCCTGGCTGCTGCAGGGCGGCTTGCTGCTGATCCTGCTGGGCGGGATCGCGGACGCGCTCGACGAGATCTACGACATCCCGGCCCTCCTGTCCGGCGCGTTCGAGAACGTCGGCTTTCCGGCCGGCATGCTGATGGTGACGGTTTCGCTTTACTGGCTGGTGCAGGACTACGCGCGCACGCTGGCGGCGCTGCGCGGTGAAAAGGAACTGTTCGAGGCCCGCAGCGTGAGCGACGCCCAGACCACGCTGCTCAACCGCCGCGCCTTCGACGGTTCTCTCGCGTCGCTGATGGCGGCCGCCGCGCAGACCCGCCGCCCGCTTTCGCTGCTGGTGCTGGATCTCGACAACTTCAAGCAGTTCAACGACACCTACGGCCACCCGGAGGGCGACAAGGTGATCGCCGCCGCCGGCCAGGTCATTCGGCGCTGCATCCGCGCCACCGACGTCGGCTGCCGCTACGGCGGCGAGGAGTTCGCCGTGATCCTGCCCGAGGCCGGCCACGACGAGGCGATGCGCGTGGCCGAGCGGATCCGCAAGGAGTTCGCGCTGACCGCGTTCGAGCCGCGGCCCGGCGAGAAAGTCAGCAAGACCCTCAGCGTCGGGCTGGCCAGCCTGCAGCCCAACGACTCGCCCGAGGCCCTGTTCGACCGTGCGGACGGCGCGCTCTACGCCGCCAAGCGCATGGGCAAGGACCGCTCCCTCTACGGCTAGCCGCGGCGCGCCTCGTCCGCGCGTCCGCTTGACCGGGGCATCGCGCCTGCGCATCATCGGCCACTCCTGCCCGCGAGGGAGCCGCCGCCTTGCTGCTGTTCGACATCGTCGCCGAGAACCGCATCCAGGAAGCCATCGAGAACGGCGCCTTCGACAACCTGCCGGGCGCCGGCAAGCCGCTCGACCTGACCGAGGATCCGCTGGTGCCGGCCGAGCTGCGGGCCGCCTATCGCATGCTCAAGAACGCGGGCTGCGTCCCGCCGGAAGTCGAGCAGCTGCGCGAACTGCGGCAGCTCGAGCGGCTGGCGGCCGAAGCGCCCGACCAGGAAAGCCGCCGTCGCGCGCTGGCCCGGCTCAACCTGCTGTCGGCGCGGCTGGCGGAGTCCCGCGGGCTGCGCGGCTACCTGCGCATCGAAGCCCGATACGCCGCCAAGGTGCTGGAGCGATTCGACCACTCGGGCCGCTGACGGCGGCCTGCCCGTGCCGGCGCTGTCGGCGGTTCGTCAGCGGCGTCGAAGCGCCCTCATCGCGGCACCGACGACGGCCCGGTGCCCCCCCCATTAACCACCTGATGTAAAAGGACGTTCCCCTGCAGCACGGCGGCCGCCGGCGCTGGTCGCGGATTTGCTTGTAACCGTATGACGACAACGATTCCGGCACCCGCCCGGACAGCCATGCTGAATCTCGCCTACAGCGAAAACGACGCCTCCGCCAAACCCGGCGACGCGCAGCCCGCCACGGACGCCGCCGGCGTGCTTGGCCGTCTCGATCAGCTGGTCTACCGCTACGACGCCGCCGGCGAGGGACCGCTCGGGCTCGTCGGCGGTGGCTGCGAGGTCGTCACCGGCTTCCGCGCCGACGACGCGGTCTTCGCCACCCGCGCCGCGTACGAGGAAATCATCATGCCCAAGGACCGCAGGGCGGTCCGGGCGGCCGTGGAGAAGGCGCTCGCGAGCCGCGAGCGCTTCGACCTCGAGTACCGCGTGGTCGACGCGTTCGGCCAGATTCGCTGGGTTTGGGAGCGCGGCATCGGGCTGTTCGACGCGGACGGCGTGTGCCGCGCCGTCGAAGGCACGATCGCCGACGTGACCGCGCGGCGGGCCGCCGCGAACGAGGTGGCGAAGCAGCGCCAGTTCTACATGCGCATCGTCGAGCACGCCGCGGAGGGCGTGTTCCGGCTGGCGCCCGACGGGCGGATCGCCTTCGCCAACCGCGCCCTGGCGAGCCTGCTCGGCTATGCGTCGCGGCGCGAGCTGCTCGAGCGCGTCTCCAACCTCGGCATCCAGCACTTCGTGAATCCGGGCGAATGCAGCGAGTTCCTCGGCAGCGTGCGCAGCGCGGGCGTCGTCGCCGACTTCGAGGTCGAGCTGCAGCGCGCCGACGGCGAGCATTTCTGGGGGCTCGTCAGCGCCCGCGCGATCACCGACCGCGACGGCCGGGTGCACTACTTCGACGGCTGCCTGCGCGACATGACGCGGTGGCAGGCCGAGCTGGCCCGGCTGCGACAGGCGGTCACGCGCGATCCGGTCACCGGATTGCCGGCCCGGCAAACGCTTGAAGCCACGCTGGGCGACGCGCTGGCGGCCGCCCGCGCGCGCGGCGCGCCGCTCGCGGCGGCGGTGGCGGACGTCGACGGCTTTCGCGAGATCAACGCGGCGCTGGGCTACGCGACCGGCAGCCAGGTCCTGCGCGGGGTCGCCTCGCGGCTGGCTTCAACCGTGCGCGCAAGCGACGCCGTCGTGCACCTCGGCGGCGACGCCTTCGCGCTGATCCTGCCGGCGGACGATTCGGGCGCCGGCATCATGGGGGTCGTGCAGAACGTGCTCAAGGTGGCGACGCAGTCGTTCGACGTCCAGGCCCGCAAGCTGCACCTGTCGCTCAGCGTCGGCATCGCGCTGTTCCCGCAGCACGCGGACAACCCGGACACGCTGCTCGGCCGAGCCGAGGACGCGCTGCGCCACGCGAAAGCGGCCGGTCGGGGAACGTTCCACCTCTACGACGCCGAGGAATCCCAACCGCCGTCGAAGAGCCAGGATCCCGGCGCCGGCCTGCTGCGCCGCCTGCGCCGCCTGCTCTCCGCCTGACCCCGCCATCGCGGCCCGCCGCGCCGCCCGGCGCCCGCCGCCGGC
>CAZGTK010000298.1:0-3778 GCA_964528415.1 uncultured Burkholderiales bacterium
CGCGTCGGCGGTGCCGCCGGCGAAGCCGGCCAGGATGCGCTCCTGGTACAGCCGGCGCACCTTGCGCGCGCCGGCCTTGATCACGATGTTGCCGAGCGTGACCTGGCCGTCGCCGCCGAGCGCCACCTGCGCGCCGCGGCGCACCGAGACGATCGTGGTGCCGTGATAGGTATCGGACATCGGGGGGAGAGGGATTCGCGCAGACGCCCCATTATACCGCCGAGGCGCGGCCGGTCAGTCGGCGAGGCGGTCCTTGGCGTAGATCGCCTCGATCTGGCCCTTGTAGCGATCGAGCACGACGCGACGCTTGATCTTCATGGTCGGGGTCAGCGAGCCGTTCTCGATCGTCCACGGCTCCTTCTCGCGGATCACGCGGCGCACGCGGATGTAGCGCGGAAACTCGCGCAGCTGCTCGTTGGCGCGCTTCAAGAGCTTCTTCTCGTCGGCCTCCTGGGTGACCGCGACCAGGATCACGTACGGCTTGCCCTCGCCCACCAGCATGACCTGCTCGAACGTGGAATCGTTGACGATCGCGGTCTCCACCGCCTCGGTCGGCAGCTTCTCGCCGTTGGACAGCACCAGGATGTCCTTGGTGCGGCCGCGAATGTAGATCTTGCCGTTCCTGATCTCGACCTGGTCGCCGGTGTTGAGCCAGCCCTCGGCGTCGAGGATCTTCGCCGTCGCCTCGGGATCGCGCCAGTAGCCCAGCATGACGTTCGGTCCGCGAACGAGGAGCTCGTGGTTCTCGTTGACGCGGATCTCGACGCCCTGCAGCGGATAGCCGCACGAGGTCGGATCCGGATCGCCCTCGCGATTGGCCGCCACCACCGGCGAGCACTCGGTCAGCCCGTAGCCCTGCAGCAGCGACAGGCCGAGGCCGATGAACGTCTTCGCGATGCGCTCCTCGACGGCCGCGCCGCCGACCACGGACAGGCGCACGCGCCCGCCGAGCCGCTGCAGGATCTTGTCCGCCACCAGGCCCTGCAGCGCGCGGTACTGCAATCGCTCGAGCGAGCCGGCCTCCTTCTGGTAGATGCGCCAGCCCAGCTCGACGGTGCGATGGAACAGCGCGCGCTTGAGCTTCGACTCGCCGAGGCCCTGCTCGATGCGGGCCAGGAAGCGCTCGTAGATGCGCGGCACCGCCATCAGGATCGTGGGCCGGATCGCCTGCAGGTCGTCGGCGATCTGCTGCACGCCGCGCGAATAGGCCACCGTGATGCCGCGCTTGAGCGGCGTGTAGTAGCCGGCGGTGCGCTCGAACATGTGCGAGAGCGGGATGATGGAGAGCAGCACGTCGTCGTCGTGCAGGTCCACCGCGGCGAGCACCATGTCGACGTTGGACATGATGTTGAAGTGCGACAGCTTGGCGCCCTTGGGGCGGCCGGTGGTGCCGGAGGTGTAGCAGATGGTGGCCAGCGTGCCGCGTTCCAGCTCCACCACCTGGAAGGGCCGCGTCGCCGGCGGCAGCCAGGCGTCGACGCTCTCGGCGCCGCGCTCGGGCCCGCCCTGCAGGCACACCACCGTCGGCTCGTGCGGCATCGAAGGCCGCAGGGTGTCCACCAGGCGGTCGTTCTCCAGCACCAGGATGCGCGCGTCCGAGTTGGCCGCGCAGTAGGCGATGTTCTCCGGGTTGTCGCTCACGTAGAGCGGCACGACCACCAGGCCCATGCCGAGCGCGGCCTGGTCGATGGCGATCCAGTGCGCGCCGTTCTTGAGGCAGATCGCGACCCGGTCGCCCGTCTCCAGCGCCTGGCGCCGGAACGCCTCCTGCCAGCGCGCGGCGAGTTCCAGGATGTCGCCGGCGGTGTAGTCCTGCCAGCCCTCGCCGACCCATTGCCGATACAGCACCTTGTCGGTGCGGGTCCGGTACTGGTCGAGGTAGTGCGCCAGGTTGCTCATGCGGGTTCTTTTGGCAGAGGCGCGGCCGGCATCCGCCCTGCCGCTTCGTGCGCCGGGTCGGCCTAGTGTACAGTCGCACCCCGAGCTTTGGAAATCGCGCCCATGACCGACAGCCGAGCCCCTTTCAGCTACTTCGCGCCGTGCCCGACGGGGCTCGAGCAGGCGCTGGCGCACGAGCTGAAGGAGCTGGGCGCGCACGCGCCGCTGCCGCTCGCGGGCGGCGTCGCCTTCGACGGCGACCTGGCGCTGGGCTACCGCGCGAACCTCTGGAGCCGGATCGCCAGCCGGATCCTGCTGCGGCTCGCCACCGCCCTGTACCGCAACGAGGACGACGTCTACGAGGCGGCGCGCCTGGTCGACTGGCCGGCCTGGTTCTCGCCCCGCCGCACGTTCAAGGTCGCGGTGGCGGCCACGCGCTGCCCGCTCCGCAGCCTCGACTTCGTCACCCTGCGCATCAAGGACGGCGTGGCCGACCGCTTCCGCACGGCGGCCGGACAGCGGCCCGACGTCGAGACCCGCCGCCCCGACGTGCGCGTCCACGCGTTTCTCGACGCCGAGCGGCTGAGCCTCTACCTCGACCTGAGCGGCGAGGCGCTGTTCAAGCGCGGCTACCGCCAGCAGACCGGCGAGGCGCCCCTGCGCGAGAACCTCGCGGCCGGCATCCTCCGCGTCGCCGCCTGGAGTCCGGCCGTTCCCCTGCTCGATCCGCTCTGCGGCAGCGGCACCATCGCGATCGAAGCGGCGATGATGGCGCTCGCAATTGCGCCGGGCCGCGGGCGCACCTTCGCCTTCGATCGGCTCGCCAACTTCGATTCGGCGCTGTGGCAGCGCCTGCGCGAGGAAGCCGGCGCCGCGCCAGGCTCCGAGACGGCGCCGATCTTCGCGAGCGACATCGACCCACGCGCGGTGGCGATGGCGCGGGCCAACGCGGCGGCCGCCGGCGTCGCCGGCGCGATCCGCCTCGAACGGCGCGACGCCCTCGCGCTGGAGCCGCCCGCCGCGACGGGCATGCTGATCACCAACCCGCCCTACGCGGTCCGGCTCGGCCACGAGGACGCGCTGGCGGATTTCTACGGCAGTTTCGGGGACCTGCTGAAGCAGCGGTTCGCGGGCTGGAGCGCCTTCGTGCTGACGGCGGACCTCAAGCTGCCGCAGCGCATTCGCCTGAAGCCGGCTCGGCGCACGCCGCTCTACAACGGCGCGATCGAGTGCCGGCTGTTCGAGTTCCGGATGGTGGCGGGATCGATGCGGCGCGGCGGCGGCGCGCCGCCGTGAGCGCAGCCGCGCGATCTCAGGTCAGCTTGAGGTGGTCGAGCCCTTCCATCAGGTTCGACTGCTTCGCCTCGCCGCCGCGCAGCTTGATCTCCAGGCGCAGCTCGTTCATCGAATCCGCGTTGCGCATGGCGTCCTCGTAGGTGATGAGGCCCGCCTCGTAGAGCTCGAACAGCGCCTGGTCGAAGGTCTGCATGCCGAGCTCGCGCGAGCGCTTCATCACGTCCTTGATCTCGTGCACCTCGCCCTTGAAGATGAGGTCGGAGATCAGCGGCGAGTTCAGCATGATCTCGATCGCCGCCAGGCGGCCCTTGCCCTCGGCGCGCGGGATCAGGCGCTGCGAGATCATGGCGCGCAGGTTCAGCGACAGGTCCATCAGCAGCTGCGGCCGGCGCTCCTCGGGGAAGAAGTGCAGGATGCGGTCGATCGCCTGGTTGGCGTTGTTGGCATGTAGGGTGCACAGGCACAGATGGCCGGTCTCGGCGAAGGTGATCGCGTGCTCCATGGTCTCGCGCGTGCGCACCTCGCCGATCAGGATCACGTCCGGCGCCTGGCGCAGGGTGTTCTTCAGGGCGATGTCGAAGTTGTCGGTGTCCAGGCCCACTTC
>CAZGTK010000299.1:0-3763 GCA_964528415.1 uncultured Burkholderiales bacterium
GTATGCGGAGGGCGCCGCCAAGATCGTCTGGGTCGACCAGCGCGTGCGCCGCTCGGCGCCGTTTCCGGACTGGGTGCGCGAGAAGATCGGCGTCTAGCGCGCGCCCGCGTCAGTGCTCGTCGAGCCACGCGTGGGCGTCGATGATGCGGCCGCTCTCGCCGCCGCTGTCCGGCCCCATCAGGTAGAGATACAGCGGGCCGAGCGCCTCCGGCGGCGTCAGGCTCGTGCGCGGCACGCCGGGATGGGTCGCCACGCGCTGCGGCGAGCGCGTCGGCCCGGGCACGATGGCGTTTACCCGCAGCTTCGGCTCGCGCTCCCACTCGCTTGCCTGAATCCTCACCAGCGCCTCGACGCCCGCCTTCGACGCGGCCAGCGCGCCCCAGAACGCGGTGGGCGCGGCGGCGTGGCTATCCGAGGTGTAGATCACCGACGCCTCGGGCGCCTCGCGCAGCAGCGGCAGGCAGGCGCGCGTGATGGCGGCCGCGGCGGCGAGATTCACGCGCAGCGCCTTGAGCCAGGCGTCCAACGTCTGCAGCTCGAGCGGCGCAGGCATGTAGCGCTCCACGGCGCTGTGCAGGATCCCGTCGAGGCGGCCTGCCTGGGCGCGGATCGCTTCGGCCATGGCGCCGAACTCGGCGTCGCCCGCGGTGGCGAGGTCGAGCGGGAACACGATCGGCGCGGGGTGGCCGGCGCGCTCGATGGCGTCGTAGACCTCGTTGAGCTTGCGCTCGTGCCGCCCATGGAGAATGACCGAGGCGCCGTGGGCCGCGTAGGCCACGGCCGCGGCGCGGCCGAGGCCCTGGCCGGCGCCGGTCACCAGGACGACGCGGTCGCGCAGCAGGTCGGCGGCGGGCTGGTAGGCGGGCATGGCTCGATTCCTATCGCGTGAACGTCGTGCATTTCCAGGCGATCCACAGCTTGCGGATCGGCGTGAGGGCGATCCGCGCGCGCAGCACCTGCAGCGGATCGCGGTCGATTTCGTCGAGCAGGGCGCGCGCCAGCGCAAGCTGCGCGAGCCCGGCGCGCTGTCGGCGCCGGTCTACCGCCGGCAGCATGTGCTCGGCGCCGGCCATCAGCGCGCGGGCCTGGCCGACGAGCTCGCGCAGCAGCGCTCCGGCGGCCGGCGTCGCACGACGCAGATCGCCGTCCGAAACGGCGTGCCGCGCCAGCAGGTCGCGGGGCAGATAGCGGCGGCCGGCCTGAAGGTCCGCGCCGAGGTCGCCGATCACGCGCGCCAGCTCCAGCGCCAGCCCGGCCTCGGCGGCGTACTCGAGCGTGCGCCGGTCCGCGTAGCCGAGCACCTGGGCGGCCAGCTGCGCCGGCACGCCGCCGGTGTGGTGCAGGTACTGCCGCCACGACTGGGCGTCCGCGAGACGGTCGGGCGCCAGGTCGAGATCGGCGCCGTCGAGGATCTGCTGGAACGGCTCTTCGGCCAGGTCGTAGGCGCGGGCCGCCGGCAGCAGCGCCCGGGCGACCGGGTGCTGGGGCTCGCCCTCGAACGCGCGTCGAAGCTCCTCGCGCCACCAGGCGATCCGCGCACGGGCCACGTCCGGGTCGTGGGCGTCGGTGACGGCCGCGCGGGCCTCGGCGGCGAAGGCGTGGATCGCGAGCAAGGCCCGCCGCGGCGCCAGCGGCACCACCCGCAAGGCGTAGTGGAGCGCCGAGCCCGGCGGAGCGGCCCTTTCCTCGCAAAAGGTGTCCGGCGACATCAGCCTCCGACGGCAACCCGGGCGGGAGGGCGAAGCGCTTTCGCGAACGGTGACGCGGCGGAAGGCGGCGGCGTCGGTCGCCACGGGTCCCGGCGCGCGCCGGGGGAACGCCGGCGGGCGACGGACGCACCGAAACCGGGCGCCGGTGTCCGGAGGGCGCCCCGTGAACGTGACGACGGCCTGGATAACGCGAACCGGCGTGGCGGGCAAGGGTCTCTCATCGGGGCGCTGGCGCGCGGCGGAAGCGCCGCGCGGCTGGAAGCAAGACTCTAATTATATTAAAATTATACGGTTGCGAAAGTGGCGGAATTGGTAGACGCACCGGATTTAGGTTCCGGCGGGGCGACCCTTGAGAGTTCGAGTCTCTCCTTTCGCACCACGCGGTGCGCGCTACCATTGGACTTTTCGACCTTCCGACAACCCTACGCGGCCGGCAGCCGCGCGGCTCCCCAAGCGGTGCCGCGCCCCGGCCATTCCTGATTCCTTGAGGCTACCCCAGCATGCAAACCCATCTTGAGAACCTCGGCCAGCTCAAGCGCCGGCTCGACGTTTCCGTCCCCCGGACCCAGATCGACAGCGAGGTCGCCAACCGCCTGAAGCGCATCGCCCGCACCGCGAAGATGCACGGCTTCCGTCCCGGCAAGGTGCCGATGAAGGTGATCGAGCAGACCTACGGGCCGCAGGTCCGCCAGGAGGTGCTCGGCGACGCGGTGCAGCGGACCTTCGCCCAGGCCGTGCAAGAGCAGAATCTGCGCGTCGCCGGGTTTCCGGCGTTCGAGGCCAGGGGCGACGGCGAGACCGCCGAGTTCCAGTACAGCGCGACGTTCGAGGTCTACCCGGAGGTGACGATCGGCGACGTCGGCGCCGCCACCGTGGAGCGGCCGGCGCACGATGTCACGGAAGCCGACGTCGACAGCACCATCGAGGTCCTGCGCAAGCAGCGGGTCACCTATGCGCCGGTCGAGCGCGCCGCCGAGGCGGGCGACCGGGTGATCATCGACTACCGCGGCACCATCGACGGCGTGGAATTCGACGGCGGCAAGGCGGAGGGCTTCCCGGTGGTGCTGGGGCAGGGGCGGCTGCTGCCCGAGTTCGAGTCGAACCTGACCGGCATGAAGTCCGGCGAGTCGAAGACCTTCCCGCTCACGTTTCCGCAGGACTACCAGGGGCGCGACGTCGCCGGCAGGACCGCGTCGTTCGAGGTCGCGGTCAAGGCGGTCGAAGGTCCGCAGCTGCCGGCCGTCGACGCGGAATTTGCAAAGTCGCTGGGCGTGGCCGACGGCGACATCGGAAAGATGCGCGACGAGGTTCGCGCCAACGTCGAGCGCGAAGTCAAGCGCCGCGTGCGCACGCGGGTGAAGGAGCAGGTCATGGACGCGCTGATCGGCGCGAGCCAGCTGGAGCTGCCGCAGGCGCTGGTGGAGGCGGAGAAGCAGCGGCTGGCGGCGGCGGCGCGGCAGGATCTTGCGGCGCGCGGCGTCAACGTCGAGGGCGCGCCGATCCCGACCGACCTGTTCGAGCAGCAGGCGCAGCGACGGGTAAAGCTCGGCCTGATTCTTGCTGAAGTGGTGAAGGCCAATGGATTGCACGCGAAGCCCGAGCAGGTGCGCGCGGTGGTCGAGGATTTCGCCCAGAGCTACGAGCACCCGGAGGAAGTAGTGAAGTGGTACTATGCCAAGGCCGAAAGGTTGAACGAAGCCGAGGGCCTGGCACTCGAAGACAATGTGGTCGAGTGGGTATTGAGCCGGGCCAAAGTGACCGACAAGCCGGTCACGTTCGAAGAGCTGACGGGGAACGCGAAGGCATGAGCAGCACCAGCAACTACATCGAGCCGCAGGGCCTCGGCCTGATCCCGATGGTCATCGAGACCAGCGGGCGGGGCGAGCGCGCGTACGACATCTACTCTCGCCTGCTCAAGGAGCGGGTGGTTTTCCTGGTGGGGCCGGTCAACGACGCCACCGCCAACCTGATCGTGGCGCAACTCCTGTTCCTCGAGTCGGAGAACCCGGACAAGGACATCTCCTTCTACATCAACTCGCCCGGCGGGTCGGTGT
>CAZGTK010000300.1:0-3739 GCA_964528415.1 uncultured Burkholderiales bacterium
CGCGCAGCTCGGCGCGCACTACACCAGCCGCGAGGACATCCTGCTGATGCAAACCGCCACCGACGGCCTCCAGCGCCTGTTCAGCCGCCCGGAGCCGGCGGCGGCCGCCGTGAGGAACTTCGGCCTGCGGCTGACCAACGGCCTGGGCCCGGTCAAGTCGCGCCTGATGCAACACGCGCTCGGTTAGCGTGTCCAAGGCTTTCGTTTCACAACCCAAGAGGAATCGATGAACCTGTTCAGACCCCTGGCGGCGGCCACGTTGGCGCTGGCCCTGGCCGCCCCGGTGGCCGTTTTCGCCGACGCGACGGCGGCGAAGAAGGCGCTCGAAGGGCGCTTCCCCAACGATCGCATCGAGAGCGTGAGTCCGACGCCTTTCCCGGGCCTGTACGAGGCCGTGATCCAGGGGCCGCGCGGCAAGGTGCTGGTCTACACCGACGCCAAGGCCGACTACATGATGGTGGG
The DNA here is from genome assembly GCA_964528415.1 of uncultured Burkholderiales bacterium. GTDB lineage: Bacteria > Pseudomonadota > Gammaproteobacteria > Burkholderiales > UBA6910 > DATIUV01. The sequence goes on from CAZGTK010000300.1 coordinate 463, forward strand.
CGGGTCGCTGCTGGACCTGCGCACCCAGCCCTACAAGGACCTGACCGAGGTCGCCATGGAGAAGGTTCGGGCCGCGGCCGCGAAGGAGAATTCGGCCCTGCTGAAGACCTCGCTCGACATGGCGGTCAAGCGCGTCAAGGGCAACGGCAAGCGCACCCTGATCACGTTCGAGGACCCCAACTGCGGTTACTGCCGGCAGCTGCAGAACGAGCTCGTCAAGCTCGACAACGTCACGATCTACACTTTCCTGTGGCCGTTCCTGGCGGAAAGCTCGCTGACGAAGTCCCAGGCCGTATGGTGCGCGAAGGACCGGGGCGAGAAGTTCGAGGCGATCATGCTCAAGAACGACGCCGCCAAGGCGCCGGCCGGGTGCGAGTACCCGCACGCGACCAAGGTCTCGCAGCTCGCACAGAAGCTGGGGCTCTCCGGCACGCCGGGCATTTTCCTCGCCGACGGCACCGAGTACGCCGGCCCGCGCACGGCCGCCGCGCTCGACAAGGCGCTCAGCGCGAACTGATCCCGGCCTCGTCGGGGCCGGCCGGCAGCAGCACCCACATGGCCAGGGGCTGCATCGTCCGGCCGGCGAGTTCGCCCGCTTCCGGCCCGAATCCCCAGAAGAAATCCGCGCGCACCGGCCCCTTGATGGCGCCGCCGGTGTCCTGCGCGATGGTCAGGCGCGTCAACGGACGAGCCTCGCCCGGCCAGGTGCTGGCGATGAAGACCGGCGCGCCGAGCGGGATGAACGCAGGGTCCACGGCGATGCTGTGGCCCGCGGTGAGCGGCACGCCGAGGGCGCCTTTCGGCCCCTCGGCGCTGGCCGGCTCCTCGCGGAAGAACACATAGCGCGCGTTCTCGTTCAGCAGCGCCTTCAGCTTCGCCGGATTGCGCTTGCCCCAGGCGCGGATCGCCTGGGCCGAGGCCTCGCCGGGCTTCAACTCGCCGCGCTCGATCAGCCGCTTGCCGATCGACGTGTACGGATGCCCGTTGACGTCGGCGTAGGCGAGCCGCACGACGCTGCCGTCGGGCAGCCGGGCGCGTCCCGAGCCCTGCACGTGAAGGAAGAACAGGTCGATCGGGTCGTCCACCCACACGAGCTCGTGGCCTGCCAAGGGGGAGGGGTTCGTTTCGATTTGCGCGCGCGTCCAGTAGGGCACCAGCCGCCGGCCGTCGACGCGGCCGCGCAGGGCGAGCTTTGCCGAGTCCGGCGCGACCGCGCCGAGGTCGACCGCGACGAGATCGGGTGGCGCCGCGTAGGCGGCGTGGCGGAAACGCGCGGTGCGCTTGCGGCTCGCGTTCACGAGCGGCTCGTAGTAGCCGGTCAGCAGGCCGCGTTCGGCGCCGTCCGCGCCGAGGGCGCGGTGCGGCCGCAGCCGCGACTCGAAGAAGGCGCGCACGGCAGCGGTCCCGCCGACGTCGAGCCGACCGGCGTCCGCACAGATGTTCGTCCATTCAGCCTTGGCGCCGAGCACGCGGCAGCTCTGCAGGAAGGCGGTCCATGCCGCGCCCAGGTCGGCCTCCGCCCAGCCGGGCAGGTCGGCCCAGGCGGAGGGGACGAGCTGCGGCGCCGTCGGAGTCGGCACGGCCTTCGGGGCGGGCGTCGGCGCCGGGCCCGGCTTGGGGACTTCCGCGCAGCCGGCCGCGGCGAGGAGGGCTGCGGCGAGCACGATCCGCCATCGGCGCGACGACTCCGCTAGAATGGGCGCCTTTTCGCCCAACTGGACGGGGTTCGCGAAGACCGTGTGGTTCGTGCTGCTGGAAGGCCTGCTGGCGCTGGGCTTGTTCGTTTTCATCGTCTGGTGGACCCTGCCGAAGAAGCCCAAGGACAAGCCCGGCGACGGCGACGGGCGGGAGTGATCATTTCCTCGTGAGGCGGATGCGCCGGAACCAGCCGTTCAGCATCAGCGGCGCGTTCTCGGCGAGCCGCAGGTCGGGCACCCGCCGCAGGACATCCTCGAACACCACGTCCAACCGCGTCGCCAGCCGCCGCGACAGCGGATTGAGCGCGCGGCGCAGCGGCGCGCCGCTGCCGGGGCGCAGGAACTTGTCGATCAGCAGCACGCTGCCGCCGGGCTTCAGCACGCGCGCGGCTTCCCGCAGACACGCCGCCGGATCCGGCACGACGGCCACGATCAGGTGCAGCACCACCGCGTCGAATACGGCGTCGCCGAAGGGCAGCCGCTGGCTGTCGCCCTCCACCAGGGTCAATTCCAGGCCGGCGGCGCGGCGGGCCGCCCGGCCCAGCATGGCCGGCGTGAGATCGACCCCCACGTAGCGGTGCGAGCGCGGCAGGTGCGGCAGGTCGAGGCCGGTGCCGATGCCCGAGATCAGCACGTCGAGCCGGCCTTCGCGCGGCAGCGCGGCGAGGCTCGCCGCGCGCGCGGCGCGGGAAGCGCGATCGATGAACGGGTCGTAGATCGGCGCCAGAATCCGGTAGCTCGCCCGCAGGGACATGGACGTTCGGCGGGCGTGTCAGCGCGGAGGAGCGGGCAGGCGCGGGGTCAATGCAGGACGCGGGGCGCGCTCAGCGCGAACTCGGGAATCGCGGCGTCGAACGAGACGCCGTCCTCCGCCACCATCTGGTAGCTGCCGCGCATCGAGCCGACCGGCGTGGCGATCGCGGTGCCGCTGGTGTACTCGTAGGACTCCTGCGGCTTCAGCACGGGCTGCTCGCCGACGACGCCGAGCCCCTTCACCTCCTGCACCCGGCTCTCCAGGTCGGTGATGATCCAGTGCCGGCTGATGAGCTGCGCCGTCACCGTGCCCGTGTTGGTGATGGTGATGGTGTAGGCGAACACGTAGCGGTTCGCCGTCTCGTCGGATTGATCGGGCAGGTACGTGGTCTTCGCCGTGACTTCGATGCTGTAGCGTTTCGCTTCGGCCATGCGCGTGTCCTTCGCTGTATTGCACACCAAATGCCCGATGCCGGCAACCCGGCCCCCCGCATAAGCGCCGCTGCGGACCTGCATCAGCCGTCGTTATGCCGGCGCGCAGCCGATGCCGCTAGAATTCGGGTTTTGCCTCGGGGGGACAAGCCATGCGGACGTACCGGATCGCGCCCAGCATCCTGTCGGCCGATTTCGCGCGGCTCGGCGACGAAGTGAAGGCAGTGCTGGACGCCGGCGCCGACGTCATCCACTTCGACGTGATGGACAACCATTACGTTCCCAACCTGACCGTCGGCCCGCTGGTGTGCGAGGCGATCCGCCCGCTGACCGACGCCGTGATCGACGTGCACCTGATGGTGAAGCCGGTGGACCGCATCGTGCCCGACTTCGCC
>CAZGTK010000301.1:0-3726 GCA_964528415.1 uncultured Burkholderiales bacterium
TCGGGAGGTACGCGCTCACCACGTCGCCATGCCCCACCCCGGACGCGCGCATGCCGGCCGCCAGCCGCTGCACCTCGGCCTCCAGCTCCGCGTACGTGAGCTGCCGCGTGCCGTCGTCGAGCGCGCACTTGCCGGCAAGCGTCCGCGCGGCGTGGCGCGGAATCCTGGCGACGGTCAGAGCGGGGACGGGCGCGTTCATCGCGGTCTATCCGGCCGCGCCCGGTTCGTCGAGCAGGCGGCCGAGGCGCTCGAGTCCGTCGGCGAGCGGCACCTCCACCGGACAGATGTCCTTCAGCCGGGCCAGATCCGATGCGAGGAAGTCGCGGTCGCGGGCCGCCGTGGCTAGTCGCGCGCGACCCTTGGCGTCGCGCTCGTCGAGCGAGAGCATCATCAGCCGGTTGAGCGCCGCCGGCCCCAGCGCCGGCGCTTCGCCGCTGGCCGGCTGCGCCGCCGAGTGGCAGGCGCCGCAGGTAATGCAGCCGTTCTGGCGCTCGATCGCAGGACGATCCCCGGCGTCGGGCGGGACGACGGCAACGGTGCGCTCCCCCGCGGCGGTCGGCCGGAACGCGGCGTCCGCATCCGTGAACGTCGCGAGAAACGGCGCCATGTCCACCATCAGGTCGCGCTGCCGCGGCAGGCCCTTGAGCGGCTCCACCTTGGCCACGCGGTCCTTGTAGCCCGCCACCGGCTCCAGGCACGCCAGGACCTCCCGCCCGTCGATGACGACCGCGCACGACCCGCACATGCCGACGCGGCAGGCGTAGCGGAAGCCGAGTGACGGGTCCGCGTGACGGCGGATGTGCATCAGCGCGTCCAGCAGGCGCGCGGGCCCGGACACGGGCACCGTGAACCGCATCCGGTCGGTGTTCGCGGGGAAGCGATCGATTTCCAGCGTGACGGTGGTTTCGCCGATTTCCTGAGCCATGTTCGTCGTGTCGATCCGGTGGTAGGCGCGCCGCCGGGCGGCGCTTCAGTTGACCTCGCTAGTGAAGACCGAGGCGCTCGGCTTCACCTGCTCGCTCGGGATCAGCGTCTCGCCCTGCAATTCCTCCGGCTTGCGGCGGGTGAACCGCACGGGGACCCGCTCGTGCGCGAGGCCGCCGTCCGGCGCGGGTCGCAGGACGATGTTCACGAGCTGGCTCGCGTCCTGCTCGGGAAAGTCCTCGCGGTAGTGGCTGCCGCGACTCTCGGGACGCAGCGCCGCGCTGGCGCGGATCAGCCGCGCGATCGAGATCAGGTTCTCCGCATCCAGCTTCTCGTGCAGGACCGCGTTGGCGGCGCGATCCGCGGGCACCGCGAGCTTCGCGGCCTGCTCCTCGAACGCCGGCAGCGCTGCCTCGGCGGCGCGCAGCGACTCCGCGCTGCGGATGATGCCGAGATGCTGCCACGCCAGCTCGCGCACCTTGGCGCGCAGCTCGAAGGCATCGCCGCTGCCGGCGCGCGCGCGCGTCACGGTCTCGGCCAGCCGCTCCGCCGCCTTCAGGTCGACGCGCGGCGCCTGCTGCGATCCGCCGGCGTACTCGGCGATGGACCGGCCCGCCAGCGCCCCGAACACCATCGACTCGGCGACGCCGTTGCCGCCGAGCCGGTTGGCGCCGTGGACGCCGCCCGCATCCTCGCCCGCGGCGAACAGTCCCTCGATCGACGCGCGGCACTGCGTGTCGATCTTCACGCCGCCCATCTGGAAATGCGCGGTCGGCGTCACCGGGATAAGGTCCTTCGCCATGTCGACGCCGATCGACAGGCAGCGGCGGTACATGCCGGGCGAAGACTTGAGCAGGAACTCCTTGCCGAGGTGGCGCACGTCGAGGTAGACGCCCTCGTCCGCGGTGCCGCGCCCGGCGCGCACTTCCAGGAAGCTGCTGCGCGAGACGCGGTCGCGCGTGGAGCGCTCCATCTTGGCGGGGTCGTAGCGCTGCATGTAGCGCTCGTCGAGCGCGTTGCGCAGGTGGCCGCCGGCGCCGCGCAGGCCCTCCTCGAGCACCGTACCCGTCAGCATGGAGTCGCCGGCCAGCAGGCCGGTGGGGTGGAACTGCATCATCTCCATGTCGATGAACTCGGCGCCGGCGCGAAACGCCATCGCCATGCCGTCGCCGGTCTTCTCGGCCGATGCGGCGGTGATCTTGTACAGCGGCGCGCTGCCGCCCGTTGCCAGCAGCACCGCGCGCGCCGAGACCGCGATCACCTCGCCGGTGTGGTAATCGAGCAGCAGCGCGCCGGTCACGCGCGAGCGCGAGTCGTCCAGCAGCAGATCGAGGCCGCGCACCTCCGAGAGACACTCGATGTCGCGCACCAGCATCTGCTCGTGCAGGCGCGTCATCAGCTCGATGCCGGTCAGGTCGCCGCGGTGCACGGTGCGGTTGAACGACTGCCCGGCCAGCGCGCGCTGGTGAATCGTGCCGTCGCCGTTGCGATCGAAGTAGCAGCCGAACGCGTTCTCGAGCTCGTAGATGCGCTCCGGCGCGTGCGTCACCAGGATCCACGCCAGTTCCTGGTCGTTGATCATGCCGCCGCCGCGCAGCGTGTCGTCGTAGTGCATCTCGAACGAATCGGCCGGGTTCAGCACCACGTTGTAGCCGCCCTGGACCATGCGCGTGCAGCCGCTCTTGCCCGGCAGGCCCTTGCTCGCCAGCACGATCTTGAGGCCGGGATTGGCGTCGCGCGCGTGGATCGCGGCGTAGAGCGCCGCGCCGCCGCCGCCGAGGATGAGAACGTCACAGGTCCTGTGCTGCATAGCGCTTCTTCCGTGTTTGGGGGGCGGGATAGCCCAGCTCTTCCGAAATAGCCGCGGCAATGCGGCGGACCTCGGGGATGCAGCGTTCCACCAGCTGCTGATCCATGCGGAACTCGGGGACAGCGACGCCGCAGGAAGCGATCACCTGGCCCGTGTAGTCGAGGATGGGCGCCGCGATCCCGCCCATCTCGGGATGGTTCTCGGCCCGCGTCACCGCGTAGCCCTTGGCGGCAACTTCCGCGAGCCCGGCGCGCACACGGGTCGGGTCCGTCACTGTCTTGGCCGTGCGGGGCTCCAGCGTCCCTGCCAGCACGCGGTCGGCGGTCTGCGGGTTGAAGGCGAGCAGGCAGCGGCCGGTCGCCGTGCACCAGGACGGGTTGATTTCGCCGAGGCGCGTCTGCACGCGGATCGACCGCGGGCTCTCCACCTTGGCGACATAGACCACGCCGCCCGAGACATCGAGGATCGCCAGGTGCACGGTTTCGTCGGTCGCCTCCACCAGCCGCTCGAGCCAGGGCCGCGCCACCTTCACCAAGTCCAGATCGCTCGCCGCGGCCGAACCAATCTGGAGCAGCTTGAGCGTGAGCCGGTAGTGGCCCGAGCCGGGGTCCTGCTTGACGAACCCGGTATGCACCAGCGTCGAGAGCATCCGGTGCACGGTCCCTTTCGGCTTGCCGGTCGCCTCGACGAAGGCGGACAGCGGCAACGCCCCCGGCCGGGTCGCGAACACCTCGAGGATCCTCAAGGTGGACGCCGCCGACGCGATCACTTGGTTACGGTTCGGCATGTGTTACTTCAGCGGGCTCTGAATTTGTATGTTCTGCAGTGCAGAACACCCTGATTGACTATGATGGTAGGCTATCGAAAGGCGATGTCTACGTCAACGATCGAACCCAAAAACAAGCAGATTGATATGTTCTGCAATGCAGAACACAAGGAGAGAGATGGAAGGAGGCCCCGGCGCGGGGCCCCCCCCCCGCCCCCCCCCCCCC
>CAZGTK010000302.1:0-3722 GCA_964528415.1 uncultured Burkholderiales bacterium
GATCCAGGCGTCGCCGTTGTCGGCCTTGACGATGGCATAGGGCACCATCTTGATGTCCTTCTGCACCATCTCCTCGTCGAAGCGGCGCCCGATCAGGCGCTTGACCGCGAACAGGGTGTTCTTCGGGTTGGTGATGGCCTGGCGCTTGGCCGGCGCGCCGACCAGGACCTCGCCCTCGTCGGTGTAGGCCACGATGGACGGCGTCGTGCGCGAGCCTTCGGCGTTCTCGATCACCTTGACCTTGCCGCCCTCCATGAGGGCGACGCACGAGTTGGTGGTGCCGAGGTCAATGCCGATGATCTTTCCCATGGTTCCGTTCCTTTGAAAATGCTGGAAAATCCGTTAGCTGATAAATGCGGCCGGGGCGGGCGTTTTCAAGCCGGCTTGGGCTTGGAAACCACCACGAGCGCCGGGCGCAGGACCCGGTCGTTCAGCAGGTAGCCCTTCTGCATCACCTGCATCACCGTGTTGGGCGGCCCGTCCGACTCGACCATGGTCATCGCCTGGTGCAGGTGCGGGTCGAATTTCTCGCCGTCGGGGTTCACGTCGCGAATGGCGAATTTCTCGAAAGCCTGGTTCAGCAGCTTGAGCGTGAGCGCCACGCCTTCCCTGAGCTGCTCGAGGGTGGCGTTTTCCACGGTCAGGGTCGTTTCCAGGCTGTCCTTCACGGGCAGGAGCTGGCCGGCGAAGCCCTCGACGGCGTACTTGTGCGCGCTGGCGACGTCCGCCTCGGCGCGCCTGCGCATGTTCTCCACTTCGGCCTTGGCCCGCAGCCAGGCGTCGTGCTTCTCCTGGGCCTCCAGCTCCGCCTTGCGCAGGAGTTCCTCGAGGCTCGGCATCGTCTCCGCCGTGGGCGGTGCCGGGTCGTCGTGGGCGTTGCCGCCTTCGGCGGGCGGCGCTTGGTCGCGTTCAGTGTCCTGCATGTCGTTGGTTCTCCATGGACTCGTAGGGTAATTGCGACGCTTTCGCCGATTTCAACCCCTGCCGGCGCCGGGGCCCCGTATTAGTGCGTGCTAATATGAAGCCATGACCGCCGAACCCGAGACCGTCGATCTGCGCGCCGAGCCGCCGAGCCGGGTGCAAACGGCGGCGTTCTACGCGCTGCGCGAGCTGAAACGCGGCGAGACGATCCGGCTGCTGACCGCCGCCGAGCCCTCGCTGATGATGCGCAGCCTCGACCTGCTGCTGCGGAACAACCTCGCCTGGGACGTCGAGCCCTGCGGCGATGGCTTCGCCGCGACGGTCCGCCACCGGGCCGACACGGCGCCGTCGGGCCTCGCCGACCTGCTGACGCGCCATCACAAAGCGCTCGACGCGGTGTTCGCCCGCGCGATGCACCTGACCAACGCGGGCAACGCGGCCGAGGCGGCGCCGCTGGTGCCGCGTTTCGGCGACGCGCTCAAGCGGCACATCGCGGTGGAGGACAACCTGCTGGCGCCGAGGCTCGGCGTGCCGCGCGATCCGGCCGGCGGCGATCCGCTGTCCATCATGCTGCGCGAGCACCGGGAAATCCTGGCGCAGTTCGCGCTGATCGAGGCGGCGTTCGCGGGGGAGGCGCCCGACGCCGGCGAGGCGGCGGCGTATTTCGCGATCCTCTCGGGCACGCTCGCCAAGCACGAGTACCGCGAGGAGAACAACCTGTTCCCGATGTGGTCCGCGAAGCTGGCGCAGCTGCCGCCGGTCGAGGCCGCCGCGCTGGAGCGCGAGGTGGCGGCGGCGCTGGGGCCGCTGGAGCCCTAGGCCCGCGCGAGTACGCCCGCGGCTCGGGCCCGCTCGACGATCAGCGCCGCCACCGTATCCGGACGCTCCTCATGGGCCAGGTGGCCGAGCCCGGGCAGGGTGACCACGTCGGCCGTCGGCAGCAGTGCGCCGGCGCGGCGCGCTTCCGAGGGCGGCACGGTACGGTCGTCGGCGCCCACCACCAGCACGAGCGGCGCGGCCAAGCGGGGCAGATCGCGCTCCAGCGGCCGCAGGTCCCAGCCGGCCATCATCGCCAGCGTCGCGCCGACGTGCCCGGGGTTGCGCACCAGACGCGCGTAGAACCCGGTGCCCTCCGGGTCCAGCGTCGAGCCGGTGCTGCGGATGAGCCGCTCCACGGCCGCGCGATCGCTGGCCCGCCAGGAGAACACGCGCGGCACCAGGGGCGTCGCCGCGAGCAGCTTGGCGAGCGGCGAAAACACCTTGCCCGGCATGCCGCCGAGGGGCAGCAGGGCACCGTTCAGGCTGACCAGCAGGCGCGGCGCGATGGCGCCGTCGAGCGCCATCCGGCACAGAATCGCCGCGCCGGCCGAGTGGCCAACGGCCACCTGGGGCGCGACGCCCAGCGCCCGCAGCAGCGCGGCGAGACCCTCCGCCATGCCCGGAAGCGACAGACCCCGCGCCGCCGGCCGCTCCGTGAAACCGTGGCCGGGCAGGTCGGGCGCCACGACCGTGAACTGCCGCGCGAGCAACGGGGCGAGGCCGCGCCAGGAATGCGTCGCGGCGCCCGTGCCGTGCACGAGCAGCGCCACCGGGCCGCTGCCCATCTGCTGCACGTGCCAGCGCATCCCGGCCGCCTGGACGAAGCGGCTCGCCTCGCGCAGCGGCCAGTCGCGGCCGTCGCGGTCCCACTGCAGCGGGGCGCTCACGTCGCCACCGTGCCGGTGGGACGGACGACGACCGCTCGGGCGGTCGGGGGCGGCAGGGGGCGCATGGCGGGCATGGTAACGGAAACGGGGCGGGGCGGCCGTGTGCCAACTGCGGTTGACACTACGGTCTGTTAACATGGCCCGCATGGCGTCGCCCGCCGGCTCCGGCTGCCGGCCGGCCGCGACGCGTCCATCCGAGGGAGGAGAACGACCGATGCCTTGGGTTGTCTGGAGCGAGCCCGGCGCGACGGCCGCCCGGCGGAGCTGATCGTGCACGCGACGTTTCCGTTTTCCGCGATCGTCGGCCAGGACGAAATGAAGCTCGCGCTGCTGATCGGCGCGGTGGACGCCAGCATCGGCGGCGTGCTCGTTTTCGGCGATCGCGGCACCGGCAAGTCCACCGCCGTGCGCGCGCTGGCCGCGCTGCTGCCGGCGATGCGCGTCGTGGTGGGCTGCCCCTACGGCTGCGATCCGGGGGCCCTCGCCAAGCTGTGCGACGCCTGCCGCGCCGCCAAAGGCAAGAGCGGTCCCAAGAGCCGCCTCGCGCCGGTCCCGGTGGTGGACCTGCCGCTCGGCGCCACCGAGGACCGCGTGGTCGGCGCGCTCGACCTGGAGCACGCGCTGGCGCGCGGCGTGAAGGCGTTCGAGCCGGGCCTGCTCGCGCGCGCCCACCGCGGCTTCCTCTACATCGACGAAGTAAACCTGCTGGAGGACCACCTCGTCGACCTGCTGCTCGACGTCGCCGCCTCCGGCGAGAACGTGGTCGAGCGCGAGGGCATCAGCGTGCGCCATCCGGCGCGCTTCGTCCTGATCGGCAGCGGCAACCCCGAGGAGGGCGAGCTGCGCCCGCAGCTGCTGGACCGCTTCGGCCTGTCGGTGGAGGTGAAGACGCCGACCGACCTGGCGACCCGCGTCGAGGTCGTGCGCCGGCGCGACGCGTTCGAGCGCGACCCGGCCGGGTTCGCGGCGCAATGGAGGAAGGAAGACGAGCGCATCCGGCGTCGCATCGTGTCGGGCCGCTCGCGCCTGGCGAAGGTGAGGGTCGACGACGCGGTGCTCGAGCGCGCCGCGCGCCTGTGCATGACGCTCGGCACC
>CAZGTK010000303.1:0-3708 GCA_964528415.1 uncultured Burkholderiales bacterium
GCAGCGCTACAAGGAACTGCGCGACATCATCGCCATTCTCGGCATGGACGAGCTGGCGCCGGAGGACAAGCTGGTCGTGTCCCGTGCGCGCAAGATCCAGCGTTTCCTGTCGCAGCCGTTCTTCGTCGCCGAGGTGTTCACCGGCTCCCCGGGCAAATACGTGCCGCTGAAGGAGACCATTCGCGGCTTCAAGATGATCGTCAACGGCGAGTGCGACAGTCTGCCGGAGCAGGCCTTCTACATGGTCGGCACGATCGACGAGGCGTTCGAGAAGGCGAAGGCGCTGCAGTAAGCGGAGAAGGCCATGGGCATCACGATGCACGTCGAGGTTGCCAGCGTCGAGGAGCAGATCTACTCGGGGCCGGCGGAGTTTCTGGTCGCGCCGGGCGTCGAGGGCGAGCTCGGTATCTACCCGCGCCACGCGCCGCTGCTCACGCGCATCAAGCCCGGCTCGCTGCGGATCAAGGTGCCCCTGAAGAGCGAGGACGAACTGGTGTATGTCTCCGGCGGCATCCTCGAAGTGCAGCCCGACCAGGTGACGGTCCTCGCCGACACCGCGGTGCGCGCCCACGATCTCGACGAAGCCAAGGCGCTGGAAGCGAAGAAGGCCGCCGAGGAGGCCGTGAAGAACAAGACCTCCAAGCTGGAGATCGCCCGCGCGCAGGCCGAGCTGGCCGAAGCGGCAGCGCAGCTCGCCGCGATCCGCAAGCTGCGCAAGAAGTGAACGGACAGCCGGCCGCAAAGGGGCAGCCGGGACGGCTGCCTTTTTTGTTTATACTCGGCGCTTAAACGACCGCCCATGGCAACGCTCCACGTCGTCATCCTCGCCGCCGGCAAAGGCACCCGCATGCGTTCGGAGCGGGCGAAAGTCCTGCATCCGCTGGCGGGCCGCCCCCTGGCGCAGCATGTGGTCGACACCGCGCGCAGGCTCGAGCCCCACGGCATCGTCGTCGTTTACGGCCACGGTGGCGACGCCGTGCCCGCTGCGCTCGCCGCGCCCGAGCTCGCTTTCGTCCGGCAGCAGCCGCAACTGGGCACCGGCCATGCGGTGCAGCAGGCGCTGCCGAAGCTGCCGAAGGGCGGCGTTACGCTGGTGCTCTACGGCGACGTGCCGCTGGTCGAGCTGGCCACTCTTCGGCGGCTGACCGGCCGTGGCGCGGAGAAGCGGCTGACGCTGCTCACGGCCGAGTTGACCGATCCCGCCGGCTACGGCCGCATCGTCCGGAATGCTGCCGGGCGGGTCGAACGTATCGTCGAGCACAAGGACGCCGACGCGCGGACACGCGCGATCCGCGAGATCAATACCGGCATCCTTTGCGCGCCGACCGAGCGGCTCAAGCGCTGGCTGGCCAAGCTCACGAACGACAACACCCAGGGCGAGTACTACCTGACCGATATCGTCGCTCTGGCCGTGGCAGAGGGCTTTCCGGTGCAGGCGGTGCGGGCGGCGGACGCGGCCGAGGTGCTCGGCGTGAACAGCAAGGCGCAGCTTGCCGAGCTGGAGCGGCGCGTGCAGCAGCGCATCGCAGCCCGGTTGCTGGAGGAGGGCGTCACGCTGGCCGACCCGGCGCGGCTCGACGTGCGCGGCCGCCTCGCCTGCGGCCGGGATGTCTCCATCGACGTCGGCTGCGTGTTCGAGGGCGACGTGAAGCTCGCCGACGGCGTGCGCGTGGGGCCGTACTGCGTCGTGCGCGACTGCCGCATCGGCACGGGCACCGAGGTCGCTGCGTACTCCCTGCTCGACTCCGCCGACGTCGGCGCCGAATGCCGCATTGGCCCGTACGCGCGACTGCGGCCGGGGGCGCGGCTGGCCGACGACGTCCACGTCGGCAACTTCGTCGAGGTCAAGAACAGCCGCATCGGCCGCGGCAGCAAGGCCAACCACCTTTCCTACGTCGGCGATACCGAGGTGGGGCGCGAGGTGAACATCGGCGCCGGCACCATCACGTGCAACTACGACGGCGTCAACAAGCATCGCACCGTCATCGCCGACGGCGCGTTCATCGGCTCGGATACCCAGCTGGTGGCGCCGGTCAAGGTCGGCCGCAACGCGACTCTCGGCGCGGGCACGACGCTTACCCGCGACGCGCCGCCGGGCAAACTCACGCTCTCACGGGCCGCCCAGGTCACGGTGGACACCTGGCAGCGGCCGGCGCGAAAGAAGGGATAGGCCAGCCCCATGTGCGGAATCGTCGGCGCCATCGCCGAGCGCAACGTGGTGCCCATCCTGGTGGAGGGACTGAGGCGGCTGGAATACCGAGGCTACGACTCGGCCGGCGTTGCCGTGGCGGACAGCGGCAACCGGCTTGACCGGCGCCGCACCGTCGGCAAGGTTCACCTCCTGTCGGCTGCCATCGAGCGCGCGCCGCTGGACGGCCTGCGCGGGGTCGCCCACACGCGCTGGGCGACCCACGGCGGCGTCTCCGAGAGCAACGCCCATCCGCATTTCTCCGAAGACGGTATCGCGCTGGTCCACAACGGCATCATCGAGAATTACGAGTCGCTGCGCGAGGAGCTCAAGGCGAAGGGCTACCGCTTCGACTCCGAGACGGATACCGAGGTCGTCGCGCACCTGATCCACGAGCGCATCCGCGCCGGCGACTCGCTGCTGGCCGCGGTCCAGGCCGTGGTCGCGCGCCTGCACGGCGCCTACGCCATCGTGGTGATGTCGCGGCACGAACCCGAGCGCATCGTGGCCGCCCGTGCCGGCTGCCCGGTGGTGCTGGGCGAGGGCATCGGCGAGAGCTTCGTCGCTTCGGACGTTCAGGCGCTCCTGCCGGTGACGCGGAGCTTCCGCTTCCTCGAAGACGGCGATGTCGCCGAGCTGCGACGCGACGGCATCGCGATCTACGACGCCGCGCGTCGCCCGGTGGAGCGCACGCTGCACGAGTCGGCGCTGTCTGCGGACGCCGTCGAGCTGGGACAGTTCTCCCATTACATGCAGAAGGAGATCTTCGAGCAGCCGCGCGCGGTGGCGGACACTCTCGCCGAGCGCTACGCCAACGGTCGCGTGCTCGAGGCGACGCTGGGGCCGCGGGCAGCGGAGCTGCTGCCGCAGGTGCGCGGCGTGCACATCGTGGCGTGCGGCACCAGCTACCACGCCGGCATGGTGGCGCGCTACTACATCGAGCAGTACGCGCGCATTCCCTGCGCAGTGGAGATCGCCAGCGAGTACCGCTACCGCAGCGCGGTGGTGCCGCCCGGCACGCTCTTCATCGCGATCTCCCAGTCGGGGGAGACCGCTGACACGCTGGCGGCCCTGCGCGAGGCCAAGCGCAGCCGCTACGTCGCGACGCTGGGAATCTGCAACGTGCCGGAATCGTCGCTGGTGCGGGAAGCCGATCTCACGCTCATGACCCGCGCCGGGCCCGAGATCGGCGTCGCCTCCACCAAGGCCTTCACGACCCAGCTTGCCGCGCTGGGCCTGCTGGGCCTTGCGCTGGCGCGCCACAGCGGCCTGCCGGCGGAGCGCGAGGTGATGCTGGTGAACGAGCTCACGCACGTGCCGGAGATGCTCGAGCGCACGCTCAAGCTGGAGCCCCAGATCGTCGAATGGGCCAGGCGCTTTATCGACAAGCACCACGCGCTGTTCCTCGGCCGCGGTGCCGCGTGGCCGGTGGCGCTCGAGGGCGCGCTGAAGCTCAAGGAGATCTCCTACATCCACGCGGAGGCCTACGCGGCCGGCGAACTCAAGCACGGCCCGCTGGC
>CAZGTK010000304.1:0-3699 GCA_964528415.1 uncultured Burkholderiales bacterium
ACGGGTCCTTGCCCATCAGGTAGTTGTTCACCACGAACGACCAGATCAGGTCGTTGGCGCGCAGCATGTTGAAGGTGGTCGCCATCTCGGCGCCCTCGAGGTAGCCGCGCTCGCTCATGCGCTTCTCCAGCGCCGCGATCTGCTGGTCGTCGATGAACACCTCCAGTTCGCCCGGCGACGAGAAGTCGATCATGGTCGTGAAGAAGGTGGCGCTGGCGATTCGCTCCGACTGTTTCTTCGCCGCCAGCCACGCCAGCGTGCAGGCGAGCAGCGTGCCGCCGAGGCAGTAGCCGATGGCGTTGACCTGTTTCTCGCCGGTCGCCTTCTCGATCGCGTCCAGAGCGGCCAGCGGGCCCTCGCGCAGGTAGTCCTCGAAGGTCATCCGGGCGTGCTCGGCGTCGGGGTTGACCCACGAGATGACGAACACGGTGTGACCCTCGTCGACGGCCCACTTGATGAAGGAATTCTTCTCGCGCAGGTCGAGGATGTAGAACTTGTTGATCCACGGCGGGATGATCATCAGCGGGCGCCTGTAGACCTCCTTCGTGGCGGGCGTGTACTGCAGCAGCTCCATGAGTTCGTTGCGGTAGACCACCTTGCCCGGCGTGGTGGCGATGTTCTTGCCGAGCTCGAACGCCTCGCTGTCGGTCATGCGGATGCGCAGCTGGCCGTTGCCGCGCTCGATGTCCTCGAGCAGGTTGTTGAGCCCCTTGAGCAGATTCTGGCCCCGGCTCTTGACCGTTTCGTTGAACACCTCGGGGTTCGTCAGCACGAAATTGGTCGGCGACATCGCGTCGATGTACTGGCGCGTGTAGAAGTCGATCTTCTTCGCCGCCGGGTCGTCGAGCCCTTCGACGTTGGCCACCGTGTTGTGCAGATGGCGCGCCGTGATCAGGTACGACTGCTTGATGTAGTCGAACAGGAAATGGTCTTCCCAGGCCTCGTGCTTGAAGCGCTTGTCGCCCTTCGCGGGCACCGCCACCGGTGCCGCCTCGTGACCCATCATCCTGAGGAAGGTGCTCTGCCACAGGTTCATGTAGTCCTGCCACAGGTTGACGTGGGCATGGGCGAGCTTGATGGGGTCCATCATCAGCTTCGCCGCCATGTCCATGAACGCCTTGGCGATGCCGAGCTCGTCGGCCATGCCCAGGTGGCCGCCCTGGGCCTGCCGGCCGAGGAACTCGGACAGGACCTTGCTCGAACGCTGGGCGATCTCGCTGAAGCTGCGGGCCAGATCCACGGGATCGGGCGCCTCAGGCTTCGGTTGTTCGGTCGTGGTGCTCACCCTGCTACCTCCTGGCACGTGGGACTTGCAAGTGTATTCAAACCGGCAGCGGGCTTCCACGCCCGCCCGGGACGGCCCGGAAGCGGTACCCCCCGCGCGCGTCCGCCGTGCGCTCGAGCCGCGCCCGCCGCCACAAATAGTTGATGTGGGCGACCGCCTCGCCCATCGCGAAGAACACCTGGTGGTTGTCCAGCGCCCGACGGAAAAGCACCGGGATCAGCTCGGCGGCCGTGCGCGGCTCGTCGCAGGCCGCCAGCAGCTCGGCAAAGCGCGCGTCGTGGTGCGCGCGCAAGCCGTCCACGCGCGCGTGCAGACCGGTGAAGACCCGCCCGTGCGACGGCAGCACCAGCGTGGCCGCCGGCAGCTGGCGGAAGCGGGCCAGCGAATCGAGGTAGAGCGCCAGCGGGTCGCCCTCGGGCTCGGGGCTCCAGACGCTGACGTTGGTGGTGATGCGCGGCAGCACCATGTCGCCGGAGATGAACAGGCCCGGATCCTCGCACCAGAGCGTGGCGTGCTCCGGCGCGTGGCCGTAGCCGACCAGCACGCGCCAGCTCCGCCCGCCGATGACGAGCTCCTGGCCGTCGATGAGACGCCGGTAGTGCTTGGGCAGCGCCGGCACCCCGCGGCGGTAGACGTCCCCCTTGAGGCCGAGATGGGCGAGCCGCTCCTCGTCCAGGCCGTGGCGACGGTACAGCGCGACCAGCGCCTCCTTGCCGAAGCCGGCGGCGTTGTCCCACACGGCGTGGGCCGTAAGGTACTCCGCCTGCGTCATCCAGACCTCGGCGCCGAACGTCGCGGTGAGCCAGTGGGCCATCCCCAGGTGATCCGGGTGGTAATGCGTCACCAGGATGCGCCGCACCGGCCGGCCGCCGATCACTTCCCGGCTGACGGTCTCCCACGCCGTCCGCGTCGCCTCGCTCGTGTAGCCGCAATCGACGATGGTCCAGCCGTCGCCGTCCTCCAGCAGCCAGAGGTTGATGTGGTCGAGCGCGAAGGGCAGCGGCATGCGCAGCCAGTAAACGCCCTCCGCCACCTGCAGCGCCTGGCCGGGCTCGGGCACGGCGGCCAATGGATAGGCGAGGCCCGTCGGGGCCGAAGGTTCAGACCGGGTTTCAACTGCCGCTTGCGTCATCCGGAGATCTGGTTTACGTTTACGTAAAGAGTATGAAGGGTCCCTATCGCCATTCTAGGAGCTTATGCTGCATAACACAATGAACAAGGACGCCTACACCATTTCCGAGCTGGCCAACGAGTTCGGCGTCACCACGCGGACCATTCGCTTCTACGAGGATCAAGGCCTGCTGAGCCCGGCGCGCGAGGGCCGTAACCGGGTCTACAGCAAGCGCGACCGCGTCCGCCTGAAGCTGACCCTGCGCGGCAAGCGGCTCGGTTTCAGCCTGGGCGACGTCCGGGAGCTGTTCGACCTCTACGACTCGGCGCGGGACGAGACCGCCCAGCTCAACCATTGCCTTGGCATCCTGGCCAAGCGCCGCGCCCAGCTCGAGCAACAAAAGGAAGACATCGATGCGATGCTGGCGGAAATCGGCGTGTTCGAGATCCACTGCCGCCAAAGCCTGGCCCAGCGGGCGCGAGCCGCAAAGCCGGAGCCGGTGGAATCCTGATTCCGGCCAAGGCGGTTTAAATTGACGTTAACGTAAAAGTAATGCACGTCGCCACTTTTGAAATCGTCGACCCGGGGTTTGAAACCCGGGTCCGTTCCAGCTTCTCGCGCCAGGGGATCATGCAGTATCTTGGCGCCGAACTGGCCGCGGTCGGCGCCGGCCGCTGTGAGATCAGGCTGCCGTTCAAGGCCGAGTTGAGCCAGCAGCACGGCTATTTCCACGGCGGCGTCATCGGCACGATCGCCGACTCGGCCGGCGGCTACGCCGCGTTCACGCTGATGCCGGCCGATTCCGGCGTGCTGACGGTCGAGTACAAGCTCAACCTGCTCGCCCCCGGCGACGGCGTCCTGCTGATCGCGCGCGGGGAGGTCATCAAGCCCGGCCGCTCGCTGGTCGTCTCCCGCGCCGACGTGGTGGTGGTCAAGGATGGGCGGGAAAAGCTCTGCGCCACCCTGCTGCAGACCCTGATGACGATGCGCGGCCGCCCGGAAGTGCAGGGCTAGGAGACCGACGATGAAGCCAATCGACGCCGTGCCCATGGCGGAGCTGCCGGGACTCGATTTCGGTCTCGGCGACACCGTCGACATGCTGCGCGAGAGCGTGCGGCAGTTTGCCGCGGCGGAAATCGCCCCGCGCGCGGCGGAGATCGACCGCAGCAACGAGTTTCCGCGCGACCTCTGGCCCCGGCTCGGGGCGCTCGGCCTTCTCGGCATCACCGTCGAGGAGGACTACGGCGGCAGCGGCCTGGGATATCTCGCCCACGTCGTCGCCATGGAGGAAGTGTCGAGGGCG
>CAZGTK010000305.1:0-983 GCA_964528415.1 uncultured Burkholderiales bacterium
CGTCCTCCACGGTCGCCGAGCCGTCCTCGTGCAGCGTCACGTTCACGCGCCTGGCGAAGCCGGCGAGGCCCTCGTCGGCGGCGTTGTCGATGACTTCGACCAGGGCGTGGTTCGGATTCGCCGGGTCGGTGTACATCCCGGGGCGGTGCAGGATCGGCGAGAGATCCTCGAGGATCTCGATGTCCTTCGCGCTGTAGCTTGCGTCCTTGGCCATTGCGGAGTCGGTGATCGGAATGTACCGCGAGAAGCCGGGGATTGTAGTGCCTAAGCGCGGCCGCGGCCATGTTGACAGCCCGCGCCGTCGGTTAACTCACGAAGCAGAAAAGAAAAATAGGAGCGACGGTTCCGCCGCGGCCCCAGCGGGCGCGGCGGAACCTAGGGCGAACCCGAGTGTTACAGGCTGTAGCCGGATTCGTTGTGCAGCACGGTGTCGAGCCCCTCCGTCTCCTGCTCGGGCGTGACACGCAGCCCGACCAGCGCATCGATCAGCTTCAGCAGAACGAAGGTGACCAGCCCGGCCCAGGCGACGGCGGTTGCGACGCCCGCCAGCTGGACGGCCAGCTGGCGGCCCATCGAGAAACCGTCCGCGTAGCCGACGCCGCCGAGCGAGGCCGCGGCGAACACGCCAATCGACAGCGTGCCGAGGATGCCGCCGACGCCGTGCACCGGGAACACGTCGAGCGAGTCGTCGACATGGAGCTTGCGCTTCATGTAGTTGGTGGCGAGGAAGCAGACCACACCCGCGGCGCCGCCGATGACGATGGCGCCCATCGGGCCGACGAATCCGGATGCCGGGGTAATCGTCCCCAGCCCGGCCACCATGCCCGTGACGGTGCCGAGGACACTGGGCTTGCCGAAGCGCAGCCATTCGCAGACCATCCACGCCAGCGCGCCGGCGGCGGCGCCGACGTGCGTGACCAGCATGGTCATGCCGGCGGTGCCGTTGGCGGCCAGCGCGCTGCCGGCGTTGAAGCCGAACCAGC
>CAZGTK010000305.1:993-3102 GCA_964528415.1 uncultured Burkholderiales bacterium
CCACAGCATGCAGGCGCCGGTCACCGTCATCGTCAGGTTGTGCGGCGGCATCGGCGTCTCCGGGAAACCGCGGCGCCGGCCCAGCACCAGCGCGGCGACGCCCGCCGCGACGCCGGCGTTGATGTGGACGACGCTGCCGCCGGCGAAGTCGAGGAAGCCCATCGCCTGCAGCCAGCCGCCGCCCCACACCCAGTGCGCCATCGGCACGTAGGCGAGGAAGAACCAGAGGACGCTGAACAGCACCATGCTGGAGAAGCGCATCCGCTCGGCGAAGCCGCCGACGACCAGCGCGGGCGTGATCACGGCAAACGTGAGCTGGAACATCGCGAACACGGTCTCCGGTATGCCGTTGACCACCGAGTCGACGCGCACCCCCGCCATGAACGCCTTCGACAGGCCGCCAATCCACGCGTTGGCGCCGCCGCCGTCGCCGAAAGCCAGGCTGTAGCCGACGATGACCCAGAGCAGCGAGATGATCGCGGTCAACGAGAAGCACTGCATCAGCACCGACAGCACGTTCTTGGTGCGCACCAGCCCGCCGTAGAACAGCGCCAGCCCCGGAATGTTCATGAACAGCACCAGCGCCGTCGACACCAGCATCCACGCCGTGCTGCCCGTGTCGAGCGTGTTGCCGTCGGCCGCCAGCGCGGCGGCCGGGAACAGCGCAACGACGCCCACTGCGCGCCGCAGGGCGCCCGCCGAGTTCACAGCGCCTCCTTGCCGGTCTCGCCGGTGCGGATGCGCACGGCCTGCTCCAGCGGCGCCACGAAGATCTTGCCGTCGCCGATCTTGCCGGTGCGGGCACTGGTCTGGATGGCGTCGATGACGGCATCGACGCGGGCGTCCTCGACGGCAACCTCCAGCCGGGTCTTCGGCACCATGTCGACGACATACTCGGCGCCCCGGTACAGCTCGGTGTGGCCTTTCTGGCGGCCGTAGCCCTTGACCTCGGTCACGGTCATTCCCGCCACCCCGATTTGCTGGAGCGCGGTGCGAACCTCGTCGAGCTTGAACGGCTTGATGACTGCGGTGATCAGCTTCATTGGTGTTGTTCCTCCCCTTGGCAGGACGCCGCGGCAAACGCGGCGCCGAGGCCATTGTGACACCGCGCGGCAGCGGGCGACAGGCGCGGAGCCGCCACTGCGGGATCGCCTCGCGACCGGTAGAATGGGCGCGGTCCTCTCCAGCCATCGAGCCCGACACGCCGTGACCTTCTTCGACCCTGCCAACCACGGCTTCTGCCGCGTCGCGGTCGCCGTGCCGGCGATGCACGTCGCCGATCCGGCGGCCAACGCCGAGACGACGCTGGCGCTGCTTAACCGGGCGGCCGCGGAGCGCGTCCAGGTCGCCGTGTTCCCCGAGCTCGGGCTGACCGGCTACACGTGCGAGGACCTGTTTCACCAGCAGGCGCTGCTCGACGGGGCGCTCGCCGCGCTCGCGCGCCTGCTGCACGAAAGCCGCGACCTTCCCGTGCTGGCGGCCGTGGGCGTGCCGCTCGCCCTCGACGGCGCGCTCTACAGCTGCGCCGCCGTCGTCCACGCGGGGCGCGTGCTGGGGGTGGTGCCCAAGACCTACCTGCCCAACTACCGCGAGTTCTACGAGCGCCGCCAGTTCGCCCCCGGCGAATGCGCGACCTTCGACAGCATCACGCTGCTGGGCCAGACGGTGCCGTTCGGCTCGCGGCTGCTGTTCGCCGCGCGCGGCGAGCCGCGCCTGAAGGTCCACGTGGAGATCTGCGAGGACCTCTGGGTGCCGATCCCGCCGTCGTCCTACGCCGCGCTCGCCGGCGCCACCGTGCTCGCGAACCTGTCGGCCTCCAACGTGACGCTGGCCAAGCACGACTACCGCCGCCAGCTGGTGGGCAACCAGTCCGCGCGCTGCATCGCCGCCTACGCGTACGCGGCGGCCGGCGCGGGCGAGTCCACCACGGATCTCGCCTGGGACGGCCACGGCATGCTCTACGAGAACGGCTCGCGGCTCGCGGAGACCGAGCGCTTCGCGCGCGAGCCGCAGCTCGCCGTCGCCGACGTCGACCTCGAGCGCCTGGCGCAGGACCGCATGCGACAAGGCACCTTTGCCGACACGGTGCGCGCGCACCGCGACGGGCTC
>CAZGTK010000305.1:3112-3694 GCA_964528415.1 uncultured Burkholderiales bacterium
CCGTCGCCGCCGCCGCCCGCGCGGGCGGGGCGCCGCCCCCCAGCCGACACCGCACCTGGCCCCCCCGGGGCCGCCCCCCCCGCGACGGGCTCGCGGGCTTCCGCACGGTCGCCTTCGAGCCGGACGCGCGGCGCGAAGGCTTCGTCGCGCTGCGGCGCCCGCTGGAGCGCTTCCCGTACGTGCCGGCCGACCCGGCGCGCCGTGACGAGCGCTGCCGCGAGGTCTACGAGATCCAGGTGCAGGGGCTGACGACGCGCCTGCGGAGCGCCGCCATCGACAAGGTGGTGATCGGCGTCTCCGGCGGGCTCGACTCGACGCAGGCGCTGATCGTGTGCGCCCGCGCCATGGACGTGCTCGGGCTGCCGCGCAGGAACATCCTCGCCTACTCGCTGCCGGGGTACGCCACCTCGGCGCGCACGCGCGCGCAGGCGATGCGGCTGATGCAGGCGCTGGGCTGCGAGGCCAACGAGCTCGACATCCGCGCAAGCTGCGAGCAGATGTTCAAGGACATCGGCCACCCGTACACGCGGGGCCGCCCGGTCTACGACGGTGCGGGTCAGCAGGCCTGGGAGGCCGAGGGCG
>CAZGTK010000306.1:0-3692 GCA_964528415.1 uncultured Burkholderiales bacterium
GGCGACAACGACACGCTGGCGGCGCTCGTCACCAACCTCATCGAGGCCGACTGCCTGGTGATCCTGACCGACACCGACGGTCTCTACGACGCCGACCCCCGGCGCAATCCCGAGGCCAAGCTGATTGCCGAGGCGCGCGCCGGCGACCCGGCGCTGGAGCGCATTGCCGGCGGCACCCTGAATCCGTTTGCGCGCGGCGGCATGTACACCAAGGTGATGGCCGCGAAGCGCGCCGCCCGCAGCGGGGCCGACACGGTGATCGCATCCGGACGCGTCGAGGACGTCCTGGTCCGGCTCGCCGCCGGCGAGGCGATCGGCACCCAGCTCGTCACCGCGGACATCCCGATCAACGCGCGCAAGCAGTGGCTTGCGGATCACCTGCAGATCCGCGGCCGCCTCGTCATCGACGACGGCGCCGTGCGCGTGCTGACTGCGCAGGGCAAGAGCCTGCTGCCCATCGGCGTGACCGAGGCGCTGGGCGATTTCGAGCGCGGCGAGGTGGTGAGTTGCGTCGCCGCCGACGGCCGCGAGATCGCTCGCGGCCTCGTGAATTACAGCGCGCAGGAGACCCGGAAAATCCTGCGCAAGCCCAGCTCCCAGATCGAAGCGATCCTCGGCTACGTCGACGAGCCGGAGCTCATCCACCGGGATAATTTGGTTCTCCTGTAACACGGGAGAACCCAATTAGGGCGGCGCTAACCTTCAGGTCGGCGGAGACCACAACCCGGTCCTGTTGTAAGACAGCAGGACCCAGTTGGGGCGGAGCTAACCTTCAGGTTAGCGGAGACCGCCGTTTGGTATTGGTGTAAGGCGGGATCGGGCGGCAGCCCATCCCGCGGTGGGAGCAGACCTGCCCGGCTCTTCCGTCCGGCTCACGAGCGCTCCGCCGATTTCGGGCATTTCACCGCGCCGGGAGCGGACCCCGGCTGATTCGGCAGGCGCCGCGCCGACCCGATGTCGGCGGGAGCAGGCCGGCGTTACTTGCCCGACCCGCCGGCGCCGCGCTGGTAGGCGTCGAGGGAATCCGGGTGAAAACCGCGCTTGAGCGCGGCCACCGCGTCGTCCTGGTCCTTCACCGTCGTCTTCCGGCCCGGACAGAAAAAATCCTCGTAGAGGATTTTCTGGTACAGGCTCTGGCGGTTGGTGGTGATGCCCTCCCACTCCGGGTCGCGCGCCGGGGTCCACGTGCCGTCGCGATTTCCCGTCGCATAGAGCTTTCGAGCCGCCTTCCCGCAGAGCAGCCCCTCGAAGAACACGTTCTCCGCGCCCTGCGGCGAGCGGATGACCACGGTGTAACGCACGACCCGATCCTCCCCGACCGAGATCGAGTTGGCATCGACATAGTGCCGCAGGCTGATGGCCGGCGACACCCGGAACTCGATCAGGTCTCCCGGCTTCGGATACGCCGGGAGCTTGGCTTCGATTTCCTGCCAGGGCCGCTCCCCCGGATCGTACTCGCGGTCCGAAACGGGCTCGGGACCCGACGACGCGCAGCCGGCCAAAACGAGTGCCGCCAGCAGCGCGCCGGTCCGCTTCATGCCAGGTCGTTCACCAGCGACGCCCGCACCGACGGGTCCACCGGATCCAACGTCGCGGAGTACACCGGGTGGTCGACGCCCATCGAAAGCTCTGCGCCGCCTTTCAGCGCCTGGACCATTTCCGGCGTCAGCTCGAACCGCAGGAAGTGCACCGATGATGTCTTCGCGTCGGTCTCGCGCTCGAGGTCCTCGTCGGCGATGGGATGCACGCGGTCGAGCCCGCGGACCTGGACGTACACCCGGTCCTCGATTCCCACCATCTTCGCCAGCATGCGCGCCCGCTCGTCGACGTCGGGGTACTCGATCATCATCGTGGCCTTCCAGTTGCTGCCGTCGGGAATCAGCGGATTGTACGCCGAGAGCTCGTCGGCGATGCCCTCTTCCTCGAAGATCTTCTCGGCGCGCAGCATCTCCTGCACCTGGTAGCGGATGGTGAGCTCGTCCTCGAAGATGAGGGTAATGTGCTCGCCCAAGTGCACCTTGCGGGTCTTCTTGTGCTCCATCACCTTGGCGCGGAACTCGGGCCGCGCCTTGGCGTAAGCCTCGAGCGTCATCAGGCTGTCGCGGCTGATCGCTGGCATTGCTGGTTCTCTCCTCGTTGCAGTACGGAACCGCTGCGCTACAAGCCGTAGGCGATGCGCAGCAGGGTCATCGGATGGGTCGGCGTTTTGCCGTTTTTCAGGCCGTTTTCGATCTGATGGCCGGCCATCGGGCAATCGCTCGCGTAGTAGTTCGGCTCCTTGCTCTTGACCCGGTTTACCACCGGTCGACCGATCTTCATCGACGTCTCGTGGAAGCGGCTCTTCACCGCGTAGGTGCCGTCGTGGCCCGAGCAGCGCTCGATCACGTCGACCTCGGTGCCGGGCACCAGCTGCAGCGCGTCGCGCGTCTTCAGCCCCAGGTTCTGCACCCGCAGATGGCAGGCCGCGTGGTAGCTGACCGTGCCAAGGTCCTGCTTGAACTGCGTCTTCAGCTTGCCTTCCTTGTGGCGCAGCATCAGGTACTCGAACGGGTCGAAGATGTGCTCCTTCACCCGGGCGACGTCGGCGTCGTCGGGGAACATCAGCGGCAGCTCCTGCTTGACCATCAGCACGCACGAGGGCACCGGGCCGACGATGTCATAGCCGGCATCGATGGCCTCGATCATCGCCGATACGTTGGCTTCCTTGGCACGCGCCACCGCCTCCAGATCGCCCAGCTCGAGCTTGGGCATGCCGCAGCACTGCTCGCGCGAAAGCAGCGTCATCTCGATGCCGTTGTGCTCGAACACCTTGAACAGGTCCTCGGCAATGTGCGGCTCGTTGTAGTTGCCGTAGCACGTGGCGAACAGCGCGACCTTGCCGCGTGTGCCGCCGACCGCTTCGGGCGCCGCAACGGCGGTGCGGTGCCCTTTCAGGCGACGCCGCGCCGTGCTGCTGTGGTATTGCGGCAGCAGCGCCGCCGGATGCACGCCGAGCGCCTTCTCCAGCACCTTGCGCATCGGCGCGGCCTTGTTGGCGGCGTTCACGACCTGCGCGACCACCGGGATGCCGGCCAGCTTGCCGACGGCGTCGGTCGACGAGAGCACCTTGTCGCGCAGCGGCGTCTCGCCCTGCTTGAACTTGAACGCCTTGGCGCGCAGCATGAGGTGCGGGAAGTCCAGGTTCCAGGGATGCGGCGGCACGTACGGACACTTGGTCATGTAGCACATGTCGCACAGGTAACAGTGGTCGACCACCTTCCAGTAGTCGGCCTTCGCCACGCCGTCGACCTCCATCGTCGACGATTCGTCCACCAGGTCGAACAGCGTCGGGAACGAATGGCACAGGCTGACGCAGCGGCGGCAGCCGTGGCAGATGTCGAACACGCGCTCGAGCTCTTCGAACAGCGCCTTCTCGTCGTAGAACTCGGGGTCACGCCACTTCAGCGGGTGCCGGGTGGGCGCCTCCAGACTGCCTTCGCGACGTCCTTCAACCGGTGCCGACATGTCGTTATCGCTCCCTCAGATCAACGTTGACTTGATGCGCGCGGGGCCGGTTGCCCGGCCCCGCGCTGTGCTGACGCCGGACCCTTACTGGCCCAGCGTATCCAGGGCCTTCTGGAAGCGGTTGGCGTGCGAGCGCTCGGCCTTGGCCAGCGTCTCGAACCAGTCCGCGATCTCGTCGAAGCCCTCGT
>CAZGTK010000307.1:0-3691 GCA_964528415.1 uncultured Burkholderiales bacterium
CGGTCGTCCTCGCCAACGCGTCCGGTGTCGCGGATTTCCCGGCGCTGGCCGCGCTGCCGGTGCGCCCGGTACGCGGCCAGACGACGCTGATCCCGGCGCGGCGGCCGGCGCCGCGAGTGCCGGTCTGCCGCGAAGGCTGCCTCACGCCGGCCGTCGACGGGCTGCACGCGCTCGGCGCCACGTTCGGCGAGGGCGACCCCGAGCGCGCCGCGCGATCGCAGGACAACGCCGAGAACCTCGGCCGGCTCGAGCGCATGCTGCCGGGCTACGGCGCCGGGCTGGCGCCCGAGCGGCTGGGGGCGTGGGTTGGTTTCCGCGCCGTGAGCGCCGATCGCTTCCCGCTGGTCGGCCGGCTGGCCGTCACGCACGGCGGGCCGCCGCTTTACGCTTGTCTCGGTCTCGGCGCGCGCGGGCTGACCTGGTCGGGCCTGGCCGCCGAACTGGCGGCAAGCCTGGCGTGCGGCGAGCCGCTGCCGTTGGAGCGCGAGGTCGTCGCCGCGCTCGACCCGGCGCGCTTCACCGTCTCCCCCGGCGGTCGCTAGTCCGACCCGTCGCCGGCCGGCAGCAGCATCACCGGCAGGCGCGAACGGCGGACGACGCCCTCGGCCACGCTGCCGAGGACCAGGCGCTCGAAACCGTGGCGGCCGTGCGTGCCCATCAGGATCAGGTCGGCGCCCCAACGCTCGGCCTCCTTGGTCAGCACCCGCGACGTGCGGTGGCCCTTCACGTCCACGAGGCGGGTTTCGGTCTTCACGCCCGCCGTTTTCGCCTGCGCGGCGGCGTTGTCGAGCAGCAGCTGGCCTTCGTCCTTCAGCGCCTGGGTCAGGTCCACCTTCCCGTCCGGACCGGTGTGCTTGAAGCCTTCATAGGCGTGGAACAGGCACACGGTCGCCTTTTGCGACTTGGCGAAGGCGAGCGCCTCGCCCAGGGCGTTCTTCGACGCGCTGCTGCCGTCGATCGGCACGAACAGCTTCTTGTACACGGCTTTCCTCCTCGGTTCTCGCGGTGACGGGAATCATTCTACCGGGAGGCGCCGGCGGCCGGGCCGGGAACGCACCGTGGCCGTCCCAGTCCCATTTAGGACGACCCCGGGGCGCGCGGCGAACGCGGCCGCCGCCGCGCGCCGGTTCGCCCGCGGCCGCGACAAGGAGGAAAAGATGGGAATCGCGAAAGTCATCGAGATCACCTCGGAATCCCCCAGGAGCTTCGAAGACGCCATCCGCCAGGGCGTCGAGAATGCGGCGAAAACCGTCCGCCACATCAACGGCGCGTGGGTGAAGGAGCAGAAGGTCGTCGTCGACGACGGCAAGATCAAAGGCTACCGCGCCGACCTCAAGGTGACGTTCCTGGTGGATTGAGCGGGCGGCGGCGGGCAACGCCCGCCGCTCCCTCCGGCGCCGCGTCCCGGGCGCCTACCTCGCGCGCAGCTCGTCGAGGTAGGCCAGGAGTTGCGCGAGCTTGCGCGCCGAGGCGGCCTTGTAGGCTTGAGCGTCGCGCCGGCTCCAGTCGTAGAAACCGCGGCCGGTCTTGACGCCGAGGTGGCCGTGCTCGAACAGCTCCTGCAGGCAGCGCGCCGGCTCGCGCCCAAGGCCCAGCTTCGGGACCAGCGCGCGCTGGGCCCAGGCGTGGGTGTCCAGGCCGCTGAGGTCTTTCTGTTCGATGAGGCCCGTCAGGCACATGCGCGGTCCCAGCAGTTCGCGCGCGACCAGGTCGACGTCGGCGGCGCTGGTGACGCCCTGGTCGATGAGCTGATACGCCTCGTGCAGGATCGCGTGCTGGAGCCGGTTGATGAGCAGCCCCGGCACGGCGCGCTTGAGCACGATGCAGCGCTTGCCCGCCTGCTCGAGGAGCCGGACGGCCGTCGTTACCGCCGCCGGATCGGTCGCCGCGACCGGGGCGACCTCCACCAGCGGCGTCACGTCGGCCGGCATGAAGTAATGGATGGCGAGAAAGAACTGCGGCCGCGCGAGCGCCGAGGCGAGGTCCTCCAGGTCGAGGGCGGAGGTGTTGCTGGCGAGCGGCACGCCGGCAGGGTAGGCCGCTTCGACGTCGCGATAGGCCGCGACCTTGAGCTCGCGCTGCTCGGGGATCGACTCCACGATCAGGTCGGGCGGCGCCGCGGGCAGCCCGGCGATGGCGGTGACGCCGGGCGGCAGGTCCTCGAGCCGCGAAGGGTCCCGCGACAGGATGCGGGTCCGCGCTCCGCCTTGCGCGAAAGACGCCGCGATCCCGCGGCCCATGACGCCGGAGCCGATGACGATGATGTCGGCCATGCCGATGATTCTCCCGTGTTAGGCGCGCCGGCGCAGAATATTCACCGCACCGGGCGCAAAGGATACAGAGGAAAAGCAAGTCTCCATGAACGAACCGAGCGCGAGCGGGATGGGGGCAAGGTCGCGGGTGGAGCTTTTGCTGCTCTCGCGCGCCGTTTGCGTCGCGCGCGATGCGGGCGGTCTCGACGGCTTGCCTGCGCGGTCCCTGTGCCCGCCGCGGTGGAAAGCGTGGGCCTTGCGCGGCGCATGCGGCTGCGCGGCACGCCGGCGGCGTCTCACGATTCGTCGTTCATCGCCGCGCGCACGCGGCCGGTGGCTTCGCTGCGTCGGCGCCACTGGCTGAACAGGACGACCGCCAGAATGATCGCGCCCACCGTGTCGGTGACGCCTCCGGGCTTGATCAGTCCGATCGCCGCGATGAACAGCAGCACGCGCTCCCACATCACCGCGCGGCCGAGGTAGTAGGAATGGAGCGAACCGGCCAGGCAGGTCACGCCCACCAAGGCGGTGACCAGCGCCAGCCCGATGTTGAGCCACGGGCCGATCATCAGCAGCGCCGGCGAGAACGCGAACATGAACGGCACGATGTAACCGGTGGCGCCGAGCTTGACGGCGGCCCAGCCGGTATCCCACAGGCTCGATCGCGACAGTCCGGTGGCCGCGTAGACCGCCATCGCGACCGGCGGCGTGATCGCCGACAGGATCGCGAAGTAGAACACGAACAGGTGCGCCGCCTCCTGCAGGATGCCGAGCTTTACCAGCGCCGGCACCAGCAGCGCCACCTGGATGATGTACGCGGGCGTCGTCGGCAGGCCCATGCCGAGGATGATGCCGGCCATCATGGTGAGGACGAGCGCCGGAATCAGGTTCTGCTGGGCGACGCTCAGCACGAAGCTGGTGAAGGTGAGGCCGAGGCCGGTCTGCGCGATCGCGCCGATGACGATGCCCGCGCACGCGCAGGCGGTGGCGATGGCCAGCGTGCCGCGGGCGCCGGACTCGAGCGACTCGATGACCATCCTGAACGTGATCTCCGGCCGCGTGGTCCTGCGCAGCATCGCCACCGGCACCACCGACATGATCCCGGCGAGCGCCGCCAGCGGCGCGCTGTAGCCGGCGATCAGCACGCCGACGATGATGAGCAGCGGGATGAACAGGTGGCCGCGCTCCTTCAGCACCGTGCCGAGCTTCGGCAGCTCGTGGCGCGGCAGCCCCTCGAGCCCGATGCGCTTCGCCTCGAAATGCACGGCGACGAACACGGCCAGGTAGTAGAGCAGGGCGGGGATCAGCGCGTAGCCCGCCACGGTCAGGTAGCTCACCCCGAGGAACTCCGCCATGACGAACGCGGCGGCGCCCATGATCGGCGGCATGATCTGGCCGCCGGTCGATGAGACGGCCTCGACGGCGCCGGCGAACGCGGG
>CAZGTK010000308.1:0-3388 GCA_964528415.1 uncultured Burkholderiales bacterium
CCCATGCGATCGGTCCGCAGCGCGGCCTGATCGTCGTGCGTAGCGGCGATGCCGCAGACAAGGTGTGGGTCGAGGTCGAGGACAACGGCAGCGGCATCGCACCCGAACACCTGGCGCGCATCTTCGACCCCTTCTTCACCACCAAGCCGGTCGGACGCGGTACCGGCTTGGGCCTGTCGCTGGCCTACGGTATCGTTCAGAAGCACCAGGGCCGCATCGATGTGCGCAGCGAACCGGGCCGCGGCACGTGCTTTCGCGTTATCTTGCCGGTGCGGCGCCCGGTAGCCGAAGGTGGTGCAGCATGACGGCCGCCATCCCGCCCTGGACGCTGCTCGCTGTCGACGACGAGCCGAACATCCTGGCCGCATTGCGGCGGGTGTTCCGCGCGACGGGCTGGCGCATCCTGACAGCTGGGCACGCGCAAGAGGCGCTGGCGCTGCTCGCCACTGAGCCCGTCGACGCCGTGTTGACCGACATGCGCATGTCGGGCATGGATGGTGTTCAGCTGCTCGAGCGGGTTAGCGAGGGCTGGCCGCGAACCGCTCGGCTGCTGCTGACGGGCCAGGCCGATCTCGCCTCGACGATCGACGCGATCAACCGCGGCCAGCTGCACCGCTACATCGCCAAACCCTGGAACGACGATGAGCTGGTGCTGACCCTGCGCCAAGTCGCCGAGCGGCAGCAACTCGAAGCCGACAAGCAGGTGCTGGAGCGGCTCACGCAAGAGCAGAACGACCAACTGAAGGCGCTGAACGCAGGGCTGGAAGCCCGGGTGACCCTGCGCACCGAGGAGCTGGCTGCCGCCAACGACAGGCTCAAGCGCAACTACCTGACGTCAATCAAGGCGTTCACCGCGTTGATCGAGTTACGCGGCAGCGCCCAGGTCGGGCATGCGCGCCAGGTCGCCGATCTGGCGCGCCGCATTGCGCAGGCGATGAAGCTCGATGCCGAGGTCGAGCGCGAGCTGACAATTGCCGCGCTGCTGCACGACATCGGCCACATCGGCCTCAGCGACACGGTGCTAGCGCGGCCGGTGAACCGGCTCGACCGCGAGGAACTGCGGCACTACCGGCTGCACCCGGTGCTCGGCGAGCAGGCGCTGCTGGCCAGCGACGACATGCAGGGCGTCGCGCCGCTGATCCGCGCCCACCACGAGCGCTGGGACGGGCAGGGCTTCCCCGACGGCCTGCGCGGCGCGGCGATCCCGCTCGGTGCCCGCATCCTGGCGGTGGCCGACACCTTCGAGGACTTGCGCAGCGGCCGGATCGACGGTCGGGGCCTGAGCCCGCTCGATGCCCGCCGCTCGGTGCTCGCCGGGCGCGACAGCCACTTCGACCCGACCGTGGTCGATGCTTTCGCGAGCCTGTTCTCGGCCCCACCCAGGCCGACCGTGGCGACGCGGAGCCTGCGCACCGCGGACCTGCGCGCAGGCCAGATCCTGGCACAGGATTTCTTGTCGCCCGAAGGCGTGCTGCTCCTGTCGGCCGGCCACCAGCTGAACGACGACCTGATCGGTCGCATCCGGTACTTCGAGGGAAAATATGACCTGGCGCTGACACTGGCCGTTCAGGTGCCGCAGGAGGCTTCCCGGTGAAGCGACTGCTGATCGTAGACGACGAGACGCCAGTCCTGCACGCCCTGCGTCGTTTGCTGCAGCGGCACTTCAAGCCGCAGGAGCTCGGCGTGGAGGTTTGCGCCAAACCGCTGCGCGCCCTGCGGCGCCTGCACGAGGCACGCTTCGACGTGCTGATCAGCGACTACCGCATGCCACTGATGGATGGCGTGAGTTTGCTCGCCAGCGCCAGGGAACTGGACCCGCGCGCAGTGCGCATAATTCTCAGCGCGGCGGCCGACTTCGGCACCGTGCTGGCCGCGGTGAATCGCGCCGAGGTCTTCCGCTACATCCCGAAGCCGTGGAATGAAGCGCAGCTGCTGGCCGACCTGCGTGCGGCGCTGGTGTTCGACCCTTGCGCAACCCCGAGCGCCTACGAACTGGAACGGCGCCGGCTCGAGGCGCTGGAGCCGGGCATCACGCAGGTCGAGTGGGGCCCGAACGGCGAGGTGCTGATGTCGGGCTACCTGCCGACGCAGCCGAGCAAGCTGTAAGTCCGCCGCGAAGCAGCCGCCGCAACCATTGCCGAGCTGGTCGAGGCGATTCCGCCGATCCGCGTTCTACGACCGCCTCCTCGCCGCCGGCAAACCGAAGAAGGTTGTCATCGTTGCCTGCATACGCAAGCTACCGACCATTTTTAACGCGGTGGTCCGATCCGGCGGATCCTGGGACGAATCGATTCATTTCACTTGACTCGTAAGACAGTTGCTTGTATCTCCCAGATTGATATTTATAAAAGCGATTGGTGCGCTCAGTCGTCGAACGCACGGTGTCCAAGCAGTGAATTCCTTCGGGGTTTGGGCACCGTCGGTAGCCCTTGCCCCGGAGCAGAATGCACGCCTACCACCGGCAGGGAGAGTGTCATGCCGTCACCTCGTCGAATCCCAGGCCTGTTGCTCCAGGAAACGCGCGAGCATTGGCCACTGATGAACCACTATGAGCGCTTCGAGCATGTGGTCGCGTTCATCTTGGGCCTGATCATCGCGGTGGTTATCGCGCTCGCCATGCTTCAGTTGCTCGCGCGCCTGGTGCCAGTGCTGCTGAGCGGCGCGATCGATCCGCTCGACCAAGAGCTTTTCCAAGGCTTGTTCGGGATGATCATGACCTTGCTGATCGCGCTCGAATTCAAGCATTCAATAATTCGCGTGGCGCTGCGCCGCGAGAGCATCGTGCAGGTCAAGACAGTGATGCTGATCGCATTGTTGGCCCTGTCAAGAAAATTCATCATTCTGGACAGCAAGACCACTGAAGCGGAGACCATTGCCGCCTTGGCGCTTGCCACGCTGGTTCTGGGCGTCGTCTACTGGCTGCTTCGCGAGCGCGAGGATCGCCTGCCAGAAACCCGTGGCGCGGGGCAGGGAGACGAATGACGAATGCGCTGGTCGGCCCTCAGACGGCGCGCCGGGCCACTTGCTGTGGTCATGCTGCGCCTTGTCCCTTGTCGGATGACGCCTCGCGTCCCATCGTCGACAGCGGTGCCGGCATCTCGCTGGCAGAAGACACCGCGCCCAAACGGGGGGAGACCCGCCGACGTCGCGCCTGCTGGCCCCTGGGCACCAGCCAGCCTGTCCGTTGACGTGGTGTCGTCTGCACCGGGCGCCATGTTCGCCGCCATGCGGTGACTGCTAAGCGCCGCCCCGCGGCAAGGAGGCACGTCGTGCCCTGCAGGAAGACCTCGACTTCGATCCCGTCCCGCTGACGAGCCGGCACGTCTTCGGCAGTGCGACAAAGGAGCGCGTGCCTGCGGCGTCGGCGAGCGAGCCGGAGCGCTGGTGT
>CAZGTK010000308.1:3398-3678 GCA_964528415.1 uncultured Burkholderiales bacterium
CACGCTGCCGCTCAGCTATTCGTACGGCGCCATTGTCGAGTCGGCGCATCGCGGAAACGTCGATCTCGTCTTCGTCGCGGGCCGTCTGGAAGAGCGCAACAGCAAGCTGCTGGGGCTCGACCGGGACGATCTGAACCGGCTCGTCAATGTCGCCCGCCATGGCCTCTTTAACACGGCTCATGCAGCGGGTGCGGGCCTGATCATCGATTACTGTACGACAGGTTTCGGCATCCCCACTTTAGGCAGCGGAGGACGGCTCCGGCATCGGGGTTCTCCGCAT
>CAZGTK010000309.1:0-3677 GCA_964528415.1 uncultured Burkholderiales bacterium
CTTGATGTGGTCCAGGTCGACGGTCTCGGCGACGCCCGGCACCTGGTAGAGCTCGCGCAGGTAGTTCGACAGGTTGTGGTAGTCCTCGATGCGGCGCAGGTTGCACTTGAAATGGCCGTGGTACACGGCGTCGAAGCGCACCAACGTCGTGAACAGCCGCCAGTCGGCTTCCGTCAGCCGCTCGCCCGCCAGGTAGCGCCGGCGCGAAAGCCGCTCGTCCAGCGCATCGAGCGCCGCGAACAGGCGGTCGAACGCCTGCTCGTAGGCGGCCTGGCTGCCGGCAAAGCCGCAGCGGTAGACGCCGTTGTTCACGTGCTCGTAGACGTAGTCGTTGAGCTCGTCGATCTCCTTACGCAGCGCCGGCGGATAGTAGTCGGTCCGCTCCGGCGTGAAGGCGTCGAACGCGCCGTTCAGCATGCGGATGATCTCCGCCGACTCGTTGTTGACGATGGTACGCGTGCGCGTGTCCCACAGCACCGGCACGGTCACGCGCCCGCTGTAGGCCGGGTCCGCCGCCGTGTAGAGCTGGTGCAGGCGGCCAAAGCCGTTCGCCTCGTCCGGCAGCTCGGCGCTGAAAGCCCAGCCCTCGGCCGACATCACCGGCTCCACCACCGACACCGGGACCACGCTCTCGAGCCGCTTGAGCTTGCGCAGGATCAGCGTGCGGTGGGCCCAGGGACAGGCGTAGGAAACGTAGAGCCGGTAGCGGCCGGGCTCGGCGGGGAAGCCGCCGGAGCCGTCGGCGGTCACGCGGCCGCGGAAGCGCGTCGGCGGGCGCACGAACTCGCCCGCGTGCTCGCGCGTGTCGTACCAGCCGTCGTTCCAGACCCCGTCCTTGAGATAGCCCATGTCGTCCTCTTCGCTATGCGCCGACGGCCGCCCGGGCCGCCGGGTGCCTGACCGTGCCGCGGCGTCCCCCGCCGCGGCGCCGTGGAGCGGTCACGCCGCCTGCTCCAGCGCCGGGTAGTCGATGTAGCCCTTCGGGCCCGGCGCGTAGAACGTCGACTGGTCGGGCGCGTTCAGCGCGGCGCCGCGGCGGAAGCGCTCCGGCAGGTCCGGGTTGGCCAGGAACAGCGCGCCGAACACCGCGGCGTCGGCCGTGCCCTGGCCGAGCAGGCGCTCCGCGCTCTCCCGGGTGAGACCCGCGCCCGCCAGGTAGGCTCCGCGAAACAGCGGCCGCAGCAGTGCGTGGTAATCCGTGTCCTTGCCGTACGGCGTGACGTGCAGGTAGGCGAGCCCCATGCCGCCGATCGCGGCCACCAGCGTGGCGTAGGTCTCCGCCGGGTCGGCGTCGGCGACGTCGTTGAACGGCATCTCGGGCGAGAGCTTGATCCCGACGCGGTCGGCGCCGGCCACCGCGATCATCGCCTGCAGCGACTCGACGATGAAGCGCGCGCGGTTCTCAGCGGCTCCGCCGTAGCGGTCGGCGCGCCGGTTGGTGCCGGAAGACAGGAACTGCATCGGCAGGTAGCCGGAAGCCGCGTGCAGCTCGACGCCGTCGAAGCCGGCCTCGAGCGCGCGCCGCGTCGCTTGCGCGTACTCGGCGATGACGCCGGGAATCTCCTCGAGCGCGAGCGCGCGCGGCGTGACGTGGGGCTTTAGCCCATCGTCGGTATAGGACTGGCCGTTGGGGCGCACCGCGGAGGGCGCCACCGGCGTCGCGCCGCCGGGCAGGAACGACGGATCGGAAATGCGACCGGCGTGCATGATCTGGGCGACGATGACGCCGCCCTTGGCGTGCACCGCGTCGGTGACCTTCTTCCACGCCGCCACCTGCGCGTCGGAATGGATGCCGGGCGTGCGCACGTAGCCCTTGCCCATCGGCGAGGGATAGATGCCCTCGCTGATGATGAGGCCGGCGCCGGCGCGCTGCGCGTAGTACGTCGGCACCAGCTCCGAGGGCACGCCGTCGTCGTCGGCGCGGGAGCGCGTCATGGGCGCCATCACCAGGCGGTTGCGCAATTCGTGGCGCCCGACCTTGATGGGCTGGAACAGGATGCTGTCGCTGGACATCGATGAAAACTCCTTGTGGTCGAAAAAACGGTTCGGTAGGGACGGCGAGCGCTCAGAGCTGCGTCAGGCCGCCGTCCACGACGTACTCGGCGCCGGTCACGTAGGAGGCGTCCGTCGAGAGCAGGAACGCCGCCACCGCGGCGACCTCGTCCGGGCTGCCGAAGCGGCCGAGCGGCACCTGCTGCAGGATCGACGCGCCGAACTCGTCGGCCGCATCCTTCGGCAGGCCGGTGCGCTCGAAGAAGTTGGTCGCGATCGGCCCCGGGCTGACGGCGTTGACGCGGATGCCGCGCGGCGCGAACTCGCGCGCGAGCGCCCGCGTCAGCGTGCGCACGGCGCCTTTGGTCGACGCGTAGATGGCCGCGTTCGGCAACCCCACCGCGCGGGCCACGGACGTGTTGAGCACCACCGCCGCGCCGTCGTTCAGCAGCGGCGCCAGGGTCCGGCTCTGCAGCAGCGGGCCCCTGACGTTGACCGCGTACTGCGCGTCGAATTCCTCCGCGGTCACGGCCGCGAGCGGCTGGAAGCGACCGAAGCCGGCGTTGAGGAACACGCCGTCCAGCCGGCCGAGGCGCTGCGACGCCTCGCTCGCCAGCGCGTCCGCCGCGCGCGGATCGGCCGCGTCGTTCCTGATCGCGACGGCGCCGGGAATTTCCTCGCGAACCTTCTGCAGCCGGTCGTCGCGCGTGCCGGTCACGGCCACCTGCGCGCCCTCGGCGGCGAGGCGCCGCGCGGTGGCGAGCCCGATGCCGCTGGTGCCGCCCGTGACG
This sequence comes from uncultured Burkholderiales bacterium, assembly GCA_964528415.1. Taxonomy (GTDB): domain Bacteria; phylum Pseudomonadota; class Gammaproteobacteria; order Burkholderiales; family UBA6910; genus DATIUV01. The sequence goes on from CAZGTK010000309.1 coordinate 2,784, forward strand.
AGGATCTTCTTGCCTGCAAAGCGTTTCATCCTGGGTCTCCCGTGGTTCGCCCGGCGTCATCCGGCGGCGACGGCGCGCCGCGCTGCGGGGACGGCCTGCCGCTTGAGCGCGTAGGCGCCGTCGCCCAGCAGCGCCTGCACGACGAGCGTCATGGCCCAGAACACCGGGTACTCCCAGCCGCCGCCCTGGGCGCTGAACACCCAGCCGTTGCCCCAGTGCGCCCAAGCGGCGCCGAGCAGGATCGGCACCAGCGCCAGCGACACCCAGCGCGAGTACACGCCGAGCACGAGCAGCGCGCCGCCGACGATCTCGGCCGCGATGGTGGCGTAGGCGACGATGGCCGGCAGCCCGAGCGAGCCGAAGAACTGCACCGTGCCCGGCACGGTGAACACCAGCACCTTCAGCAGGCCGTGGGCCATGAAAGCGACGCCGAGCGTCAGGCGCAGTACCAGGGCCGCGTAGGCCGCGTTGTCACGATCGATCATTTCAGTGTCCTTTCGTTGCAATGCGTGATTCGGTTGGGGGTCAGGCCAGGTCGAACACCAGCACTTCGGCGTCGTGGCCCTTCTCGAGAACGATGGTCCCGAGGTCCGTCGCCTTCAGCGCGTCGCCGGCGCCGAGCCGCTCGCCGTTGACGGTGACCGCGCCGCGCGCGACGTGCACGTAGGCGCGGCGGCCGGGCGCGAGGGCGTGCGTGACGCGCTCGTCGCCGTCCACCAGCGCGGCGTACAGGCTCGCGTCCTGGTGGATCGTCACCGACCCCTCGCGCCCGTCGCGGGAGGCGATCAGGCGCAGGCGGCCGCGCTTCTCGTCGGGGCCGAAGAACTTCTGCTCGTAGCCGGGCGCGATGCCCTGCCGCTCGGGCATGATCCAGATCTGCAGGAAGTGCACGAG
>CAZGTK010000310.1:0-3587 GCA_964528415.1 uncultured Burkholderiales bacterium
CGCCGACGCGCGACGACGAACGACGTGTTGACCCTCGCAGAGGCGGCAGCGTGAGTTACCCGGCGAGGGGCCCCAAGCGCAGCTTGGGGATCGACGGCCAAACGAATCGCTGGCAGCCGCCGACGCGCGACGACGAACGACGTGTTGACCCTCGCAGAGGCGGCAGCGTGAGTTACCCGGCGAGGGGCCCCAAGCGCAGCTTGGGGATCGACGGCCAAACGAATCGCTGGCAGCCGCCGACGCGCGACGACGAACGACGTGTTGACCCTCGCAGAGGCGGCAGCGTGAGGTACCCGGCGAGGGGCCCCCAGCGCAGCTTGGGGATTTACGGCCAAACGAATCGCTGCCAGCCGCCGACGCGAGGTGCGCTGCACGCCAATGACAACCCGGAAGGCGGCGGCGTGGGTTTCCCGGCGAACGGCGTCGGGTTGCGGCCGAACGCGGCGCCATGAGACTGCTCAAGCGCTACGTCGCGCGGGAGGTGTACAAGGGCACCGCGCTGGTGTTTCTCGCGCTGCTGGCGCTGTTCCTGCTCTTCGACCTCATCAACGAATTGGCGGACGTCGGCAAGACCGCCTATCGCGTCACGCAGGCCATCGCGGTCGTTCTGCTCAGCGTTCCGGGCCATCTCTACGAGCTGTTTCCGATCGCGGCACTCATCGGCACCGTCGTCGCGGTGTCGCAGCTCTCGGCCCACTCCGAGCTGACGGTGATGCGCGCCTCCGGGGTTTCCCTGGCGCGGCTGGCCGGCGTGGTGATCCAGGTCGGCGTCGTGCTGGCCGTGCTGGCCGTGCTGGTGGGCGAGCTGGTGGCGCCGCCCAGCGACCGTGCCGCGCAGCGGCTGCGGTTGAAGGCGACGAGCGACGTCGTCGCGCAGGAGTTTCGCTCCGGCCTGTGGGTCAAGGACGAGGGCAGCTTCGTCAACGTGCGCCAGGTCGGGCTCGATTCTTCACTCACCGGCGTGCGCATCTTCCGGTTCGACCCCGGCTTCCGGCTCCAGTCGCTGAGCTTCGCAGAGCAAGGCGAGTACCTCGGGGAAAACCGCTGGCGCCTGACGGGCCTCACGCGCACGGAATTCGGCGAGGAGGGCAGCCGGGTCGTGCGCCTGCCCGCCGAGGAATGGCGCTCGGTGCTCAACCCCGACATCCTGAGCGTGCTGCTGGTGGACCCGCAAAAAATGACGCTGCCGACGCTGTCGAGCTACATCGACCATCTCCGGGACAACCGGCAGCAGGCGACCCGCTACGAGATCGCGTTCTGGCGCAAGCTGCTCTACCCGTTTGCCGTGCTGGTGATGATGGCGCTCGCGGTGCCGTTCGCCCAGCACGAGCGGCGCGCCGGCGGCGTCGGCGGACGCATCTTCCTCGGCATCATGGTGGGCCTGGCGTTCATGCTGCTCAACCGCCTGTTCGGACACCTGGGCCTGCTCAACGACTGGCCGCCGTTCTTCACCGCGGCGGCGCCGAGCGCCGCGTTCCTGGCGGCGGCGTTCGCCGCCATCTGGTGGGTGGAGCGCCGCTAGCGGACCTTGGGCAGCAGCACGACGCGGCTGCCGGCCAGGCGGTCGTGCAGAAACCGGCGGTCCCGGTCGACTGCCGCCCACAGCAGGGACGGAAGCAGCAGCGTCACCAGCGCGATGAGGTAGCGAGCCAGCGCCCGGCGCCAGGCGAGCGGTTGATCGCCGGGCCCGACGACGCGCAGCCGCCAGGTCTTCATGGGCAGGGTCTGCCCGCCGTGAGTCCAGAACCCCACGAAATAAGCGCCCACGACGATCACCAGGTAGAGCTGCACCAGGGGGCGGTACTCGGGTTCGCGCGCTGGGTCGAACGCAAGCAGCAGGGCCAAGTCCCCGATCATCAGCACCGCCAGGACGATGAGCGATTCGTAGAGCAGGCTCATCAGGCGGCGGCCGACGCCGGCGTTGGGCAGAAAGTCCTCGGCCACGCCGCGCCCGGCTCAGTTCCCCGCGTTGCCGGGGTCGGCGGGCGGCGGCGGCATGCCGTGCCGGTGCATGCCGCCGCCGCCGTCCTCGTCGCGCCAGCGGCGCTTCACCTCGTGCTGGCGTTTCGGCGGCAGCTGGTTGAACTCCTTGTAGTTGCGGCGGGCGAGCTCGCGCTGCTCGGGCGTGAGCTGGCTCCACTCCTGCAGCCGCGAGCGCACCCGCTGCTGCTGCTCCGGCGTCATCTTCGGGTATTTCTTGGCGACGCCGAGGAGGCGGCGCTTCTGGGCGTCCGGAAAGGCGTCCCACTGCTCCGCCACGGGCGCCAGCACCTGTTGCTGCGCCGGCGTGAGCTGTGCCCAACCTGGCGCCGGCTTCGCGGCGCTGGCCGCCGGCGCGGCGACGGCGAGCAGCAGCGCGAGGGACGCTATTGCTCGGTGCGCTGGAGCCATGCCGGGAAGCGCGGGTCGGTATAGGCCTTCAGCGGCAGGTCGCTCGCCAGCAGGGCGGCGTCCACGTCGGCCAGGTCGACCGGCTGCTCCCGACCCTGCCAGTACACCGCGAAGGTCACCGCCAGCAGAAGCGCCGCGACCACGGCCCATCGCCGGGGGCCGAATGAACGCCCGGCCAGCGGGCCATGGTGCCCGGCCAGCGCCAGGGCCGGCACGGCTCTCCGCTGCCGGTTCACCGCGGCCGCGCGCGCCCCTGCCAGGCGTCCCACCACCTGCCGGTCCAGCCCGCGGGTTCCCTCGTCAAGCGCGGCGCGGACCCGTTCAATGAGTTGCTTCTCGTTCATGGCTCGATGCCCCGCTCGCGCAACCATGCCGCCAATGCATGCGTTGCCCTGGAGCAGTGGGTCTTGACGCTGCCTTCCGAACAGCCCATGACCCGGGCGGTTTCGTTCACGTCCAGCTCTTCCCAGTAACGCAGCAAAAAGGCCTCCCGTTGACGTGCCGGCAGCGCCTCCAGGCCCTGCTCGATGAGGGCGACGACCTGGGAGCGCTCGACCGTGGCATCCGGTCGCTCCGGCCGCTTGGACGCGTCGGCGGGCTCCAGGGTTTCCAGCGGGTCCTGGTCCGGGTCCCGGTCGGAAACCAGTGACGAAAATAGCGTCGTCCACAACGAGCGCACTTTCAGCCGCCGAAACGCATCCCGGATCGTGTTCTGCAGGATGCGCTGAAACACGAGCGGCAGCTCCTCCGCGGGACGGCTGCCGTATTTGTCCGCCAGCTTCAGCATGCTGTCCTGGACGATGTCCAGCGCCCGGTCCCGGTCGCGCACCGCGAACAGCGCCTGTCGGTAGGCGCGGCGCTCGACGCTCGCGAGGAAGGCGGATAGTTCGTCAGGGGTGGCCAGCTTGCCCGCTCCGAAGGGGCCGGCGCTCAAAGAGGCTCTTCGGCGGATACTAGCAAATGGCCCGCCGTGGATGAAGCGTCCGCGGGCCGCGGTCACCCTGGCCATCTGCTAGCATCGACGCGTTTTCCGATGGAATTCGACCTCAAACCGCTGGAGTTCGGCGCCGTGCGGCGGATGCTCGAACGCCTCACCATCTCGCCCTACGGCGCGGAGGCGGCGCGCGCGCTCGCGCCTGCGCCCAGCCTCGCGGCCGCCCGGCGGCGCAGCGACGCCGTGGCGGCCGCCCGCGGCG
>CAZGTK010000311.1:0-255 GCA_964528415.1 uncultured Burkholderiales bacterium
ACTTGAGGCCGGTCTGCACCGGCTGCGACACCGACTTGCGCCAGATCACGCCCGGCGCGATCTTCTCGATCGGGTCCTGCAGTTTGGCGTTCACCGGGCCCTTGCCGTCGATCGGCTGGCCGAGCGCGTCGACCACGCGCCCGATCAGCTCGGGGCCGACCGGCACCTGCAGGATCCGGCCGGTGCACTTGACGGTATCGCCCTCGGTGATGTGCTCGTACTCACCGAGCACCACGGCGCCGACGGAGTCGCGCT
>CAZGTK010000311.1:265-3582 GCA_964528415.1 uncultured Burkholderiales bacterium
CCGGGAACTCCAGCATCTCGCCCTGCATCACGTCCGCGAGGCCGTGCACGCGGACGATGCCATCGGTGACGGAGACCACGGTGCCCTCGGTGCGACGCTCGGCGGCGACCGCAAGGTTCTCGATCCGGCTCTTGATGATCTCGCTGATTTCGGAAGGGTTAAGCTGCATTTCGATCCCCTGTTTCGATTCGTTCCGGCGCGCGTGCCCGCCCCGCCGGCTCGTACATTTGGCTCGGCCTTGGCCGCCTCAGCGCGCCAGGGCGGTGGCCATGCCCTGTAGCTTGCCGCGCACCGAAGCGTCCAGCACCTCGTCGCCGACCTTGACCCGCACGCCGCCGATCAGCTCCGGATCGACGCCCACCGTCGCCTGCACCTTGCGCCCGTACTTGGCTTCGAGCTTGCGCCGCAACTGCGCCAGCTGGCCCTCGTCCATCGGGTAGGCCGAGGTCACTTCCACCTCCAGCACGCCCTCGTGCTCACGGCGCAGTTCGTCGAACAGGTCGCGGATCTCGGGCAGGACTTCGAGACGCCCGTTCTCCACCAGCAGCAGCAGGAAATTGCGCCCTTCGGCCGGGATGCGGTCGCCCCCGATGTCCAGAAGCATCTCCCCGAGGCGCTCCTTGGTGACCTGGGGGTTGCCGATCAGCGCCGCAATGCGCGGATCGTCGACCACGGCGGCGGCGAAGGCCAGCATGTCGGCCCAGGCAGCCACCGCCTGCCGATCCCGTGCCAGCGCGAACCCCGCTTCGGCATAAGGCCGGGCGATGGTGACGTTGGAGACGGCCATGGCGGCTCAGAGTTCCTTCTCGATGCTCGCCAGGATGTCGGCGTGGGCCTTGGCGTCAACCTCGCGGCGCAAGATCTTCTCCGCGCCCTTCAGCGCCAGCGACGCCACCTGGGCACGAAGCGCTTCCCGCGCACGGGACGCCTCGTCCTCGATCTGCGAGCGCGCGCCGGCGATCAGCTTCTCCCCCTCGACCTGAGCCGCGCCTTTCGCTTCCTCGATCAGCTGCGTGGCGTGCTTCTCGGCCTGGGCGACGATGTCCTGCGCCTGCTGTTTCGCCTCGCGCAGCACCTCGGCGGACCGCTTGGCGGCCAGCTCCAGCTCGTGCTTGCCGCGCTCGCCGGCGGCAAGGCCGTCGGCGATCGTCTTGCGCCGCGCCTCGATCGCGTTCAGCAGCGGCGGCCAGACGAACTTCAGCGTGAACCAGATCAGGATCGCGAACGTGATCGCCTGACCGAGCAGGGTCGCGTTGATGTTCATTGCGACGCCTCCTGTGTCTGCGCTACTTGATGACCGCCAGCAGCGGGTTGGCGAAAGCGAAGAACATCGCGATGGCGACGCCGATCAGGAACGCGGCGTCGATCAGGCCGACCAGCAGGAACATCCGCACCTGCAGCAGCGGCATCAGCTCCGGCTGGCGCGCCGCCGATTCCAGGAACTTGCTGCCCATGATGCCGATCCCGATACAGGCGCCGATGGCGCCGAGGCCGACCATGATGCCGATGGCCAGAGCCGTGAAGCCCTGAATGTCCGCGAGGAATTGTTGCATCGTGCTTTCCTTTCTTTACACAGAGTTCAAATCAAGAAAAACCGTCCAGCCGCTCAGTGGTGTTCGTAGGCCATCGCGATGTAGACCACCGACAGCACCATGAAGATGAAGGCCTGCAGCGTGATGATCAGGATGTGGAAGATCGCCCAGGGCGCGCCCATGGTCCAGTGCAGCCACCAGGGCAGCAGCGCGATCAGCATGAAGACGAGCTCGCCGGCGTACATGTTGCCGAAAAGGCGCATCGCCAACGACACCGGCTTCGACAGGTACTCGATGACGTTCAGGACGAAGTTGAACGGCCAGAGCAGCGGGTTCTTGCCGAAGGGGTGCGTGAAGAGCTCGGCGACGAAGCCGCCGGCGCCCTTGCCCTTGAAGGCATAGGCGATCGTCAGGATGAAGACGGTGATCGACATGGCGAACGTGGTGTTCGCGTCGGCGGTGGGAACCGTCTTCCAATAGTGGATGCCGAGGAATCCCATGATCATCGGCACCAGATCGAGCGGCAGAAGGTCGAGGGCGTTCATCAGGAACACCCAGACGAAGATGGTCAGCGCCAGCGCGGCGACGAAGCGGGTGTCGCCGTGGAAGATGCCCTTGACCTGGTCGTCGACGAAGTCGATGACGATCTCGACGAACGCCTGGAAACGTCCGGGCACGCCAGCGGTCGCGCGGCGCGCCGCCAGCCAGAACGCGCCGATGCCGAGGACGCCCATCAACGCGGCCATGACGATGGAGTCCACGTGCCAGGTCCAGAAACCCTGCCCGGACGCGAGGTTGGTCAGGTGAAGCGTGATGAATTCGGTGGCGATCGCCGGCTGCTGTTGCGCGCTCATTGCGTCGATCTTGTCCTTACCGAACTCACTCCGAGCGCCAGCAGATAGGCACTCAGCCCCGCCACGAAAGCTGCCAGAAACGGCAGCATCGGCAGCTCATTTCCGTACCGGGCCAGACACCAGAGCAGGCCGCCGATCGCCACCGCGATCTTGGCCGCCTCGCCGCTGAGGTGGGCCAGCAGCATCGCTCCCGCGCCCCGACCCGCAACCCAAGCCACGCCGCGCCAGACGGCCGCATAGGCCAGCGTCGCGCAGACGGTCACTGCGCCTGCCATCAGCGCAGCCGCCAGAGCCTTCTCCCCGGACACCATTCCCGAAAGGGCAGCGACCGCGGCCGTCAGGCCCGCCTGGAGCACCAAAACGGCGCACACCAGGCGGCTGGCTTCTGTGCAAAGCACAAAATTATCCTATGGATACGCGGCTTGCGTCAATCTGATGCGCTGCAACAATCAACTCCGCAGGCGCATGCGCTGGAGCAGTGCCTCCAAGTGGTCCGCGCTGGTGAAGTCGATGATCAGATGGCCCGATCCTGCCCTGCCCACCTGCAACCGCACCTTGGTTCCGAGCGAATCGGCAAGCTGATCCTGCAGGCGGATGACGTCCCGATCGGGCTTCTTTTGCACCGCAGCTTTCGAGGGACGAGCGGCGTGCGCGACGAGGCGCTCGGTCTCCCGCACGGAAAGCCCTTTCGCGACCACTTGCTTCGCAACCTGGATCTGCTGGGCCGGCGTCAGCGCCAGCAGCGCGCGGGCGTGGCCCATGTCGAGCTTGCCTTCGGCGAGCAGCTCCTGCACGGGGTGGGCGAGGTTGAGCAAGCGCAGCAGGTTGCTCACGCCGCTGCGCGAGTAGCCCACCGCCTCGGACGCCTGCTGATGCGTCATGCCGAATTCGTCGATCAGGCGCTGGATGCCGTTGGCCTGCTCGAGCGGGT
>CAZGTK010000312.1:0-3582 GCA_964528415.1 uncultured Burkholderiales bacterium
GACATCCGCTTCATCGACGCGATGACCAACGACCTCGACGACGACGAGGTCCGCGCCCTGATCGCCGCCGAGCGGCCCGACATCGTCGGCGCCACGGCCATCACGCCCTCGATCTACAAGGCCGAGCGGCTGCTGCAGATCGCCAAGGAAGTGCACCCGAACGTCGTGACGGTGCTCGGCGGCATCCACGCCACGTTCATGTACCAGCAGGTGCTGACCGAAGCGCCCTGGATCGACGCGATCGTGCGCGGCGAGGGCGAGGAGATCTTCGTAAGCCTGGTACGTGCCATCGGCGAGGGCCGCTGGCCGGCGCAGCGCGAGTCCCTGCAGGGCATCGCGTACATCGAGGGCGGGCGGATCGTGGCGACGCCCGCCGCGCCGACGGTTAAGAACCTCGACGCCATCGAGCCCGACTGGAGCCTGCTCGAGTGGGACAAGTACACCTACATCCCGCTCGGCAAGCGCGTGGCCATCCCCAACATGGCGCGCGGCTGCCCGTTCACCTGCAGCTTCTGCTCGCAGTGGAAGTTCTGGCGCGACTACCGCATCCGCGACCCGAAGAAGGTCGTCGACGAGATCGAGAAGTTGAAGCGCGACCACGACATCGGCTTCTTCATCCTCGCCGACGAGGAGCCCACCATCAACCGCCGCAAGTTCGTGCAGTTCTGCGAGGAGCTGATCGCGCGCAAGGTGGACATCCTCTGGGGCATCAATACGCGCGTGACCGACATCCTGCGCGACGAGGCGCTGCTGCCGCTCTACCGCAAGGCGGGCCTGATTCACGTTTCGCTCGGCACCGAGGCCGCGGCGCAGCTCAAGCTCGACCGCTTCCACAAGGAGACCACGGTCGCGCAGAACAAGAAGGCCGTCCAGCTGCTGCGCGACGCCGGCATCGTGGTCGAGGCACAGTTCATCGTCGGGCTGGAAAACGAGACGCGCGAGACGCTGGAAGAGACCTACCGCATGGCGCAGGACTGGAAGCCGGACCTCGCCAACTGGGCGATGTACACACCGTGGCCGTTCTCGGACCTGTTCCAGGAGCTCGGCGACAAGGTCGAGATTTTCGACTTCGAGAAGTACAACTTCGTCACGCCGATCATCAAGCCGGAGGCGATGGACCGCGCCGAGCTGCTCGACCGCGTGATGCACAACTACCGCCGCTTCTACATGAAGAAGGCGCTGTTCTCGTACCCGTGGGCCGGCAGCGGCGAGCGGCGGCGCTACCTGCTCGGCTGCCTGAAGGCGTTCATGAAGAGCGGCGTGCAGCGCAAGTTCTACGATCTCGGTCGCGTGAACTACTGGGGCCCGCAGTCCAAGAAGGGCGTGAACTTCGGCTTCGACGACTCGCGCGTGCGCCCGGCCGCGAGCAAGGTCGAATGGCGGCCCAAGCACAACCGCAAGATCCGCGGCGAGCAGCAGGCGCAGGTCATGGCCTGCGGGGGCGGAACCGAGCAGCTCGCGGACGAGGAGCTCGAGGCGCGCACCGCCGGGAGCGGCCAGCCGCGGCCGGTCAACGAGCCCGCCGCCCCGGTTACCTGAGGCGCGCGCCCGACCGTGATGCAGCCGACCGCCTCACCCCACGACCCGGTCGCCTGGGCGGACCGGCGCGCCGGCGCCGTGCCGAGCCCGGAGGCCTGCAGCCGCATCGGCCCCAACGCCATCACGCGGGTCGCCGAAGCGGCCACCGAGCGCCTGGGCCGCGCCGCCGTCGAAGCCCTGTTCCGCACGTCGGGCCTCGCCCGCCACCTTGCCCACCCGCCGGAAGCGATGGTCGCAGAGGACGACGTCGCGCGCCTCCAGGCGGCGCTGCGCACCGGCCTCGACGCGCACGCCGCGCGCGAGATCGCGCTCGACGCGGGCCGCCGTACCGGCGACTACCTTCTCGCGCACCGCATCCCGCGACCGGCACAGGCGCTGCTCAAGTGCCTGCCCGCGCCGCTCGCCGCGCGCGCGCTGGTCAAGGCCATCTCGCGCCACGCCTGGACTTTCGCGGGGAGCGGCCGGTTCACCGCCGCCGCAGGCCGGCCCTTCGTGCTGACCATCGCCGGCTGCCCCCTGTGCCGCGAGATCAATGCCGACACGCCCGTCTGCGACTATTACGCCGCCACCTTCGAGCGCATCTTCGGCGCTCTGGTAAGCCGCGGCGCGCGCGTCACCGAGACGCGATGCCAGGCAGCCGGCGCGCCGGCGTGCGCCTTCGAGGTCCGCTGGTGAGGCGCCCGGTCGCCGTCCGCGCCTAGCCCAAGGCGCGCCGCAGCAGGTTCAGGCCGATCAGCACCAGCACCACGAGCAGCGCGCGCTCGAACACCGGCTGGCTGATGCGGGCGCGCACGCGCTGGCCCAGGTAGATGCCGGCGAGCGCGGGCGCCAGGGCCGCCACGGACGCCGCCAGGTCGTCGCGGCCGAGAACGCCGTGGCCGGTCAGGAAGACGGTCAGGGCGATCGCGCCCGACAGGAAGATCAGCGCCACGGCGGCGACGAACACGTCCTTGCCGAGGCGCAGCCCGGCGAGGTAGAGAATCAGCGGCGGGCCGAAAAACCCGGACATGCCGCCGATGAGGCCCGACGGCAGGGCGATCACGGGACCGAGCCAGCCTTCCGCGCGCGGCGGCACCCGAAACGTCGGGTTCAGCACGCTCAGCACCGGATAGATCAGCACCATCAGCCCCATCACCAGGTAAAGCGCGCGCGGTTCCAGCGATACCAGGAGCCGGGTGCCGAACCCGATCCCGACGATCAGCACCAGCGCCAGCAGCCAGAAGCGGCGCAGCACCTCGCCCGCGTGGCCGCCGTGCAGTGACTGCCAGATGTTGGTGACGAAGAGCGGGACGGTGAGCAGCGCCAGCGCCTTCGGCACCGAAACGAACGTGGCGATCAGCGGCACCGACACCAGCGGCAATCCGATGCCGACCGCGCCCTTGGCGAACCCGCCGGCGAACAGCGCGGCGGCGCAGACCGCCAGCGCCAGCGGCCCCAGCGCGAGCCATTCGTTCATCGGGGTTTCAGCTCGACGACGCCGGCGCGGGATCGAACGCCCTTGGCCGCCGCGGACGCAATGGACGCGGAGGAAACCGCAAAGAAACTTGCCGGAAGATTCCATCCCCTGCGCGCTGCGCGTCCTGCGCGGTGAACGGGTTGTTCGAGTTCTGTGCGCGTCTGCGCCTCCGCGGTGAGCCTGCGCACCGTTCAGATCACCTTGCCCGGATTCATCAGGTCCTGCGGATCCAGCGTGCGCTTGATCGCGCGCATCAGCTCCAGCTCGAGCGGCGCCTTGTAGCGCGTGATCTCCTCGCGCTTGAGCTGCCCCAGTCCGTGCTCGGCGCTGATGGAGCCGCCCAGCGCCGCCACCACCTCGTAGACGACGCGGTTGACGGGCTCGGAGTCGCGGATGAACGCGGCGTTCTGCGCCGGGTCGGCCATGGATACGTTGTAGTGGACGTTGCCGTCGCCGATGTGGCCGAACGCGACGACGCGCACGCCGGCGAACGTCCGCTCGAGCGCGCGGCTCGCCTCGTCGATGAACCGCGCCATGCGCGAGACGGGCACCGAGACGTCGTGCTTGATGCTGATGCCCTCGGCCTT
>CAZGTK010000313.1:0-3572 GCA_964528415.1 uncultured Burkholderiales bacterium
CGCCAAGGCGGATCAGCCGCGCCAGGTACTGCTCGACCGAGTGCACCGGCACGCCCGCCATCGGGATCGGCTCGCCCGCCGAGACGCCACGCCGGGTCAGCGTGATGCCGAGCAGGCGCGCGGCGCGCTCGGCGTCGCCGTAGAACAACTCGTAGAAATCGCCCATCCGGTAGAACATCAGCCGGTCGGGGTGCTCGGCCTTCAGGCGCAGGTATTGGGCCATCATCGGGGTGTGGCCCGTGAGGTCCGGCTCGGCGAGTCGGGGTTCCGGCGAGGGCTGCGGCGGGGGCACTTGCGCTGTACCTTGGATCCTGGCCCGCAAGTATGCCAGCGGGCCGGGGGCGCACCGCGCGGCGCTTGCAGGCGCCGCGCGAGGGGCGTGGGCGGCCGCCTGAACCTCGACACGGGCTCAGACTGTAATCATATACAAAACATACGGTTAACAGGTATTCTTCATAAATGACTGTAATTCATCATGGCCGGCCGATGGCCGGCGCGGGGCCTCGCACGAGAGCCGCGGGAGCCGATTCCCGGCCTGGCCGCACGCAGGCGCGGCTCGCCGAAGCAGTCGCGGTGGCGCCGTGAGCAACGCCATCCTGACGGTGACGCCCAATCCCGCAATCGACGTCTCCGCGGGGACGTCGGTCGTGACGCCCGAGCACAAGCTGCGCTGCACCGACGTCCGGCGCGACCCCGGCGGCGGCGGGATCAACGTCGCGCGCGTGCTCACGCGGTTCGGCGCCCGGTGCACCGCGCTGTATCCGGCCGGCCCGAACCTCGGGCGGCTGCTGCGCCAACTGCTCGACCAGGAGGGCGTGCCGAGCATTGCGATCGACATCGCCGGCGAGACGCGCGAGAGCTTCACGGTCCTCGAGCACTCGAGCGGCCGCGAATACCGCTTCGTGCTGCCCGGCCCGCAACTGGCCTCCGGCGAATGGCAGGCCTGTCTGGACGGCGTCGCGTCGCTCGACGAGGCGCCGGCCTGGGTCGTCGGCAGCGGCAGCCTGCCCGCTGGCGTTCCGCAGGACTTCTTCGCGCGCCTGGCGCGCGCGGCGCGCGACCGCGGCGCCCGCATGGTCCTGGACACGTCCGGCGCGCCGCTCGCGGCGGCGCTCGAGCAGGGCGTCTACCTGGTCAAGCCGAACCTTCGCGAGTTGCGCGAGCTCACCGGCGAGGCGCTGGAGGCCGAGGCCGACTGGGTGCGCGCAGCCCGCAGCCTCGTGCTCGCCCGCAAGGCCGAGGTCGTCGCGCTGTCGCTCGGCCATCGCGGCGCGCTGCTCGCCACCCGCGACGCCGTGCTGCGCGCCCCGGCGCTGCAGGTCGAGATCGCCAGCACCGTCGGGGCCGGTGACAGCTTCGTCGCCGCGATGCTCTCGCGGCTCGCGTCGGGCGCTTCGCTCGAGGACGCGTTCCGCCACGGGATCGCCGGCGGCACCGCGGCGCTGCTGGCGCCGGGGACGCGGCTCGCGTTCCCGGAGGACACGACGCGTCTTGCGCGGCAGGTCGACGTGCGCGCGCTGCAGGCCGGCTGACCGCGGGCGCGCGCATTCGCGCGGCGCCCGGGCCGCCGCCCCACGCTACGGCTTGCCGTAGTTCCTGGCGAGGTAGTCGACGATCGCCGGCACGTCCTCGGCCTTCACCGGGGCTCCGAATGCCTTGATCATCTTTCCGACCTCGGCCTCCCAGCCCTTGCGGTCGAGGAACGGCGAGTTGAGCTGGATGTAGTCCACGCTGTGGCAGGACATGCAGTTCGTGTAGACCTGCTGCACGCCGGGCGCATCCTTCAGCTTGAACTGCGCCTCGGCCGCCCAGCCGGTGGCGCACGAAGCGGCGAGGGCGGCCGCGATCAGGGTTCGCATCATGGCAGCCTCCTCAGACCACTTCGACCTGGATGCGCTCCACCACGTTGTGGTGGTAGCCCGCCGGGTTGTGCACCAGGCTCATCGTCTGCGTGTCGCCGCGCGCGTTGGTCGCCTTGACCATCACGAGATACACGCCCTCCTTCTCGGGCCGGAACCGGTAGCTGTACTGGCGGAACGAGTACGGGCCGTAGTCGTGTCCCAGCTTCGCCGGCTGCCAGCTGCGCCCGGCATCGACCGACACCTGCACCTCGCGGATACCGCGGCCGCCGTCCCACGCGATGCCGGCGACCTCGACCGCCTGACCGCGGTGTACGCGCTCGCCGTCGCGGATCGACGTGACCAGCGAATTCACGACGATGTCGGTGATCGGCGTATTGGCCGGTGTCGCCTGGGTCGCGAAGGCGTCGGCGTGCGGGAAGCGGCCCGCCGGCACCCGATAGGCCGGGTTCATCCAGAACCCGCCCTGGGGCTTGGTGCGGATGTCGAGGTCGGTGAGCTGCTTCATCCAGTAGGTGCCGGTCCAGCCCGGAACGATCAGCCGTGCCGGGAAGCCATTGGCGGCCGGCAGCGGCTTGCCGTTCATCTCGAAGGCGATCATCGTGTGCTCGTCGCGCGCCTTGTCGACCGGGATGCTCTTGACGAAGTCGGGCGTGGCCGGAAACACGCCGCCGTCGGCGCCATTGAACGCGACCTCGATCGCGCCGCCCTTCACGCCGGCCTTGTCGAGCACGTCGCGCAGCCTCACGCCGGTCCAGCGTGCGTTGCCCATCGCGCCCACGCCCCATTCGACGCCCGCGACGTGCGGCTGGAACATGCCGCGGCGGTTGCCCGAGCACTGGCAGACCGCCACCAGTTCGACCTGCTCGAACTCGCGCCGCAGCGTCGCCATGTCGAACTCGAGCGCCTTGCCCGCTGCCTCTCCGCCGACCTTCAGCCGCCAGTCGCGCAGCTTGACGGCGGGAATACCCGAAAGGTGCCAGCGCACGAAGAACGCGTTGTTCGGCGTGATCGCCGTGCGCAGGTAGTCGATCGGGGTCTCGTAGTTGGTCGGGCGGTAGCTGCGCTTGATCAGCGGCACCTTGCCCGGCAGCGCCTCGAGCGTCGCCGAATCGACCGTGCCCTCCGCCAGCTCCTCTGGCTGCCAGGGGGCCGCCGCCCGCGCGAGGCCCGGCGCGAGCGCGCCGAGTGCGCCGGCGGCCAGCGATCCGCCGGCTCCGGCCAGGAAGTCTCTCTTTTTCATCGTCGTCGTCCTCCTCCTGTGGGGACCGGACGCCGGACGCGGCCGCGTCCCACCCGAGCAAGACGGGCGACGCGCGAGGTTTATTCCATCGAATGCAATGCGCGGATCAGCCGGCGCTCGCCGGTTGCCGGCGCCCGAGGCGGCGGTACAGGGTGCGCTCGCTGATGCCCAGCAGGGCCGCCGCCTGCCCGCGATGGCCGGCGCAATCTCGCAACGCCTGGGCGATCGCCTGGTCGGTGACCGGGCCCGCGCGACGCGGGGGCGTTGCCGGCGCGCGCGCGTGGCGCGCCGCGCTGTGCGCGCTGGCCCGGCGCGGTTCGTCGAAGACGATGTGGCTCGGACGCAGTGCGTCGTCGCAGGCCAGGATCGCGGCGCGCTCGATGACGTTGCGCAGCTCACGCACGTTTCCGGGATAGTCGTACGCGAGCAGCACCTCGATCACCTCGGGGCTGAGCGGCAGGTGCCGGTCG
>CAZGTK010000314.1:0-3567 GCA_964528415.1 uncultured Burkholderiales bacterium
CGAGGTCATCTACCTGGGCAGGAACCTGCTGGAGCTGGCGCCGGAGGAGCGCGCGCGCGAGGGCGTGTTCCTGGCGTTCCAGTATCCGGTGGAGATCCCGGGCGTGTCCAACGTCTACCTGCTGAAGTCGGCGCTCAACGCGGTGCGCAAGCACCGCGGGGAGGCCGAGCTCGACGCCATGGACTTCCTCAAGCTCGTGAAGGAAAAGATGAAGCTGGTGGAGATCCGCGAGGAGTTCCTCTACCGCTCGGTCAACGAGGGCTTCTCGGGCGGCGAGAAGAAGCGCAACGAGATCCTGCAGATGGCGGTGCTGGAGCCACGCCTCTCGATCCTCGACGAGACCGACTCGGGTCTCGACATCGACGCGCTCAAAGTGGTCGCCAACGGCGTCAACGCGCTCAGGAGCCCCGAGCGCGCGGTCGTGATGGTGACCCACTACCAGCGGCTGCTCAACTACATCGTGCCGGACCACGTGCACGTGCTGGCCAAGGGCCAGATCGTCAAGTCCGGCGGCCGCGAGCTGGCGCTCGAGCTGGAGAAGAAGGGATACGCCGATCTGATCGGGCAGGCCGAGGGAGCGCGCGCGGCATGAAGGTCGAGGACATCAGGAGCCCCGCCGTGCAGCGCTATGCAGACGACTACGCGGCGCTGGCGGCGCGGCTGCCGGGCCACGGGGTCGCCTGGGCGGAGAAGATCCGGCGCGACGCGCTCGAGCGGTTTCGCGCCATTGGGTTTCCGACGCTGCGCCACGAGGACTGGAAGTACACCAACGTCGCCGCGGTGGAGCGCAGGCATTTCGCGCCGCGCAGCTCGCCTGGCGAGGCGGCGGCCGAAGCCGTCGCCGCGCACCTCTTCTCCGACCTCGGCGCCGACGTGCTGGTGTTCGTCGACGGCTGGTACGCGGCCGGACTGTCCCACATCGACTCGCTGCCGGCGGACGCGTCCGTGCGGCCGCTGTCGGCGGCGCTGGCCGCGGACGCCGAGTGGTTGCGACCGCACCTGGCGAGCTCGGTCGGCGGCAGCGGTTTCGACGCGCTCAACACCGCGTTCTGGAGCGACGGCGCGGCGATCCGGCTGGAGCCCGGCGCCCGGCTGCCGCGGCCCGTGCACCTCATCTTCATGGCCACCGGCGGCGGCCACGCGGCCCACGTCCGCAACGTGGTGGTGGCCGGCGAGGGCGCGCAGGTGACGATCATCGAGCACTACGTGAGCCTGCCGGGCGCGGAGGCGCTGACCACGGCCGAGACGCGCATCGAGGCCGGCGCCAACGCCGGCGTCGAGCACGTCAAGCTGCTGCAGGAGGACGCGAAGTCGCTGCACGTCGCGGCGATCCGCGCCGCGCAGGCCCGCGACAGCCGCTTCACGTCGCATTCGGTGGCGATGGGCGCCCAGCTCGCGCGCAACGACATCGAGACCCGCTTCGACGGGCCCGGCGCCGAGGCGACGTTGAACGGGCTCTACCTCGCCGCCGGCCGACAGCACGTCGATCATCACACCCGCGTCGACCACGCCGTGCCGCGCTGCGTGAGCCGCGAGTACTACCGCGGCATCCTCGACGGCCATGGACGCGGCGTCTTCAACGGCCGCGTGCTGGTGCGCGAGGACGCGCAGCAGACCGATGCGCAGCAGGTCAACAACAACCTGCTGCTCTCGCGCGAGGCCGAGATCGACACCAAGCCGCAGCTGGAGATCTTCGCCGACGACGTCAAGTGCGCCCACGGCGCCACCGTCGGCCAGCTCGACGACGACATGCTGTTCTATCTTCGCTCGCGCGGCATCGGCGAAGCCACCGCGCGCAGCCTGCTGACCTACGCCTTCGCCAACGACGTGCTGAACCGCATCCGGCTCGAGCCGGTGCGGCTGCGGCTGGAGCAGGCGCTGCTCAACCGCCTGCCCGAGGGCGAGAGCATCCGGGAGTCCCTATGAGCGCGATCAACGAAGCGGTGGTGCGGAGCATTCCGGCCGGACGCGCCGAGCGCTGGCGCCAGGATTTTCCGGTGCTCGGCCGGACGGTGCACGGCAAGCCCCTGGCCTACCTCGACAACGCGGCGACCAGCCAGAAGCCGCGCGCGGTGATCGAGGCCGACGTGCGCTATTACGAGCAGTACAACTCCAACGTCCACCGCGGCGTCCATGCGCTGTCGCAGGAAGCCACCGACGCGTTCGAGGGGGCGCGCGAGACCGTGCGCCGGTTCGTGAACGCGGCCTCGGTCAAGGAGATCGTCTTCGTGCGCGGCTGCACCGAGGGCATCAACCTGGTGGCGCAGACCTGGGGGCGGTCGCGGCTCAAGGCCGGCGACGAGATCCTCATCACCGCCATGGAGCACCACTCCAACATCGTGCCGTGGCAGATCCTGTGCGAGCAGACGGGGGCGGTGCTGAAGGTGGCGCCGATCAACGACGCCGGCGAGATGATCTACGAAGAGTTCGCGAAGCTCCTCTCGGAGCGAACGAAGCTGGTGTCGGTCGTCCACGTCTCCAATGCGCTCGGCACCATCAACCCGGTGGAGCGCATCATCGCCGACGCCCGCCGGGTCGGCGCCCGGGTGCTGCTCGACGGCGCCCAGGCGATTCCCCACGTCGCGGTGGACGTGCGCGCGCTGGACTGCGACTTCTACGTCTTCTCCGGCCACAAGGTCTACGCGCCCACCGGCATCGGCGCGCTCTACGCCAAGGAGGCGCTGCTCAAGGAAATGCCCCCGTATCAGGGCGGCGGCGACATGATCAAGGTGGTGACGTTCGAGCGCACCGTCTACAACGACCTGCCGTACAAGTTCGAGGCCGGCACGCCCAACATCGCCGGCGCGATCGGCCTCGCGGCGGCGCTGGACTACGTCCG
Organism: uncultured Burkholderiales bacterium; assembly: GCA_964528415.1. Taxonomy (GTDB): domain Bacteria; phylum Pseudomonadota; class Gammaproteobacteria; order Burkholderiales; family UBA6910; genus DATIUV01. Next base: position 2,840 of record CAZGTK010000314.1, read on the forward strand.
CGCGATCGGCATCGACGCGATCGCGGCGCACGAGAACGAGCTGCTGGCCTACGCCACCGCCGCGGTGTCGGAGATCCCGGGGCTGCGCCTGATCGGCACCGCGCGCGAGAAGGCCAGCATCCTCGGCTTCGTCATGGACGGCGTGCACCCGCACGACATCGGCACGATCCTCGACCACGAGGGCGTCGCGATCCGGGCCGGCCACCACTGCGCGATGCCGGTGATGGACCGCTTCTGCGTGCCGGCGACGGCGCGCGCCTCGTTCGCCCTCTACAACACGCGCGAGGACGTCGACGCGCTGGTGCGCGGCATCCACAAGGTGCGGGAGGTGTTCGGCTGATGGCGGACCTGCGCGAGCTCTACCAGGAAGTGATCTTCGATCACAACCGCAAGCCGCGCAATTTCCACAAGATGCCCGAGGCCGATCACGTGGCCGACGGTCACAACCCGCTGTGCGGCGACCGGCTCACCGTGTACCTGCGCATCGAGGACGGCCGGATCGCCGACGTCAGCTTCGAGGGCCACGGCTGCGCGATCTCCACCGCGTCGGCCTCGCTGATGACCGAGGCGGTCAAGGGCAAGCCGGTCGAGGAGGTCGAGGCGCTGTTTCGCGACGTGCATGCGCTGCTCACCGAAGGCCGCGCGGGCACCGACCCGGCGCGCGACTTCGGCAAGCTGGAGGTGCTCGCCGGGGTGAAGGATTTCCCCGCACGGGTGAAGTGCGCCAC
>CAZGTK010000315.1:0-3565 GCA_964528415.1 uncultured Burkholderiales bacterium
GCGGCGACAACACCGCGCGCATCCTCGACGTGAAGTACCACGTGCTGCTGCCCAGCGTGCTGGACGTCGGCGGCGCCGCCGACTACTACCCGTGGGGAGCGCTGCTGCGCTCGGTGTCCGCGTTCGTCGCCTACCGCCGCATCTACCGCGACGTCATCACGCCGCGCCGCGTGGCCGAGCTCCTGATCCTGCGCGCCGACATGCCCCGCTCGCTGCACGGCTGCATGACCGAGGTCTACCGCGCGGTGCGCTGGATCGGCGGCGCCTCGTCGCGCGAGGTCGAACGGCGCGCCGGCCAGCTGCACTCCGAGCTGCACTTCGCCCGCATCGAGGACGTCTTCGAGCAGGGCATGCACGAGTACCTGACGGAGTTCCTCGAGCAGACACGGGATCTCGCCGAGGAGATCAACCGCGCCTACTTCTGGTCGATGGCGGCCTGACCCGGCCGCCGCGCGGGACTGCAGGAATAATTGCGGCAAAACAAACGATTATTTATAGTGGCCCGCGGGGAACCCAGGGGGAGCCGAATCGTTCCATGACCTACTGTGTCGCGGTCAAGCTGGATGCGGGGATGGTGTTCGCGTCGGATACGCGCAGCAACGCCGGGGTCGACCAGGTCGCCACGGTGCGCAAGATGGCGGTGTTCGAGCGCGCCGGCCAGCGCGTCATCACCCTGCTGTGGGCGGGCAACCTGGCGGTCACGCAGGCGGTGCTCGACCAGCTCGAGCGCTGGTCCGGGACCGACGGCGACCGCAGCCTTTGGAGCGTGCCGTCGGTCGCCGACGCCGCCGAGGCGGTGGGCTTGGCGCTGCGCGAGGTGCAGACCCGCGACGGCCCCTACCTGATGCAGAGCAACGTCGACTCCAGCGCGAGCTTCATCGTCGGCGGCCAGGTCGCCGGCGAGGCGCCTCGGCTGTTTCGGGTCTACGCCGAGGGCAACTACATCGAGGCGTCCGAGGACGCGCCGTTCTTCCAGATCGGCGAGCACAAGTACGGGCGGCCCATCATCGACCGCGCGATCACGGCGCGCTCGAGCCTGATCAACGCCGCCAAGTGCGTGCTGGTGTCGTTCGACTACACCATGCGCAGCAACATCTCGGTGGGACTCCCGATCGACCTGCTCTGCTACACCCACGACTCCCTGCGCGCGGGGCTGAACCGGCGCATCGCCGAATCGGATCCCTACTTCCAGATGATCCGCCAGCAGTGGGGCGAGCGCCTGCGCCGCGCCGTCGAGGACTGGCCGGATCCGGACTGGGCCGCCGACCCCGCGCTCGCCGCCGGCCTCGCCGGCTCCTGACCGACTCCTGGCCCGACCACGATGACCTATTGCGCCGCCATTCTGCTCGACGCCGGCCTGGTGATGGCGTCCGACTCCCGCACCAACGCCGGCGTCGACCAGATCTCCAGCTATCGCAAGACCACCGTGTTCGAGAAGCCCGGCGACCGGGTCCTCGTGCTGCTCAACTCGGGCAACCTGGCCGTGACGCAGGGCGTCGTCAACATGCTCTCGAGCCAGAGCCGGCACACCGAGGGACCGCCCAACCTGCTGACGGTCGAGTCCATGACCGAGGCCGCGGCCCTGGTCGGCGCCGCGCTGCGCGAGGTGCACCAGCGCGACGGGCCGTACCTTGCCCAGCACAACATCGACGCGCGCGCGAGCTTCATCGTCGCGGGCCAGATCCGCGGCGAGCGGCCGCGCCTGTTCCTCGTCTACACCGAGGGCAACTACATCGAGGCGACCGAGGACACGCCCTATTTCCAGATCGGCGAGACCAAGTACGGCAAGCCGATCATCGACCGGGTGGTGACGCCGCAAACGCCGCTGATCGAAGCGGCCAAGTGCCTGCTGGTGTCGTTCGACTCCACCATGCGCAGCAACATCTCGGTGGGACTGCCGATCGACATGCTGATCTACGAGCGCGACACGCTGCGCGTGGGTCTCACCCGCCGCATCACCGAGTCGGATCCGTACTACCAGATGGTGCATACCCAGTGGGCCTCGGGCCTGCGGCAGGTGTTCGCGCAGCTGCCCAACCCGGACTGGAGCTACACCCAGCCGAGCTGATCGCCGGCGCCGCGCCGGCGCGCCCCGCGCCGGGCCGCGGCAGCATCGTCATCGGCGCCGCCACGCGCGCCGGCAGGATGGAACCATGTCGATACACGTCGCGCTGAATCACCAGACGCATTACCGCTTCGACCGCCCGGTCAAGCTGTCGCCGCACGAGATCCGGCTGCGCCCCGCGCCCCACTGCCGCACGCCGGTCCTTTCCTACAGCCTGAAGATCGAGCCGGCCAGGCACTTCATCAACTGGCAGCAGGACGCCTTCGGCAACTGGATCGCGCGCATCGTCTTCCCGGAGCCTTCACGGCATCTCGACGTCGTCGTCGACCTCACCGCCGACATGACGGTGATCAATCCGTTCGACTTCTTCGTCGAGGATTTCGCCGAGTTCTATCCGTTCGACTACCCGGCCCAGCTCAAGCGCGACCTGGCGCCGTTTCTCGAGGTGGAGCCGGCCAGCCCGCAGCTGTCGGCGTGGATCGAGCGGTACCGACGGGAGCGCATCCGGCCGGAGCTGCGCATCATCGACCTGCTGGTGGACGTTAACCGCGCGCTGCAGCAGGACATCGGCTACGTGATCCGCATGGAGCCGGGCGTGCAGACGCCGGAGCAGACGCTTTCGCTCAAGCTGGGCTCGTGCCGCGACACCGGCTGGCTGCTGACCCACATCCTGCGCCACCTCGGCCTCGCGGCGCGCTTCGTCTCGGGCTACCTGGTCCAGCTCACGGCCGACATGAAGGCGCTGGACGGGCCGTCGGGTCCCGAGCAGGACTTCACCGACCTGCACGCCTGGACCGAGGCCTACGTCCCCGGCGCCGGCTGGATCGGCCTCGATCCGACCTCGGGGCTGCTGGCCGGCGAGGGCCACATCCCCGTCGCGGCGACGCCGGTGCCCGGCACCGCGGCGCCGGTCTCGGGATTCACCGATCCGTGCCAGGCGCGGCTCGAATTCGCCATGAGCGTGACGCGGATCTCCGAGGATCCGCGCGTCACCAAGCCGTTCACCGAGGAGCAGTGGTCGCGGGTCGACGCCCTCGGCCGGCAGGTGGACGCGGAACTCGAGGCCGGCGACGTGCGCCTGACGATGGGCGGCGAGCCCACCTTCGTCTCCATCGACGACATGGACGGGCCGGAGTGGAACGTCACCGCGCTGTCGGAGACGAAGCGCGAGCTGGCGGAAGAGCTCCTGCGCCGCCTCGCCGACCGCTACGGCCATCGACCGCTGCTGCACTTCGGCCAGGGCAAGTGGTACCCGGGCGAGCCTTTGCCGCGCTGGGCGCTGGCCTGCTTCTTCCGCGCCGACGGCGAGCCGCTGCTGCGGCATCCCGAACTGCTCGACGGCCGGCCGGGGCCGGCGCGCGAGCCGGGCGACGCCAGGCGCTTCATCGACGCGCTGGCGAAACGCCTCGGCCTCGCCGCGCGCCACGTGATCCCCGCGTACGAGGACGTGCCGCTCACCCTGCTGCAGGAGCAGAAGCTGCCGAAAAACGTCGATCCGCT
>CAZGTK010000316.1:0-3562 GCA_964528415.1 uncultured Burkholderiales bacterium
CGCCGTTCTCCGCCACCTTCACCTCGACGCCCGCCACCGGCGGGCCGACGGTGTCCGGCTTCACCTGGCCGTTGGGCTGCACGCACACGAACACGGAGGTCTCGGTGGAGCCGTAGAGCTGCTTAAGGTTGACGCCGATGGATCGGAAGAAAACGAACAAGTCGGGCCCGATGGCCTCGCCCGCCGTGTACGCCACCTTGATCCGGCTCATGCCCAGCACGTTGCGCAACGGGCCGTAGACCAGGAAGTTGCCGGCCGCGTAGAGCAGGCGGTCCGCCAGGCCGACGTCGTGCTCGCCGGCGAGGATGCGGGCGCCGACCCGCCGCGCCACGTCCATGAAATACGCGTACAGCCATCGCTTGACGCGGCCGGCGTCTTCCATGCGGATCGTGACCTGGGTCAGGAGGGCTTCCAGCACCCGCGGCGGCGCGAAGTAGTACGTCGGGCCGATCTCGCGCATGTCGGTCATCACCGTCTCCGCCGACTCCGGGCAGCTCACGCAGAAGCCGACAACGTAGGGCTGGGTGTAGGAGAAGATGTTCTGTCCGATCCATGCCATCGGCAGGTAGGCCAGCACTTCCTCCTCCGGCGTGAGGCCTTCCATCGCGGCGCCGGCACGGCCCGCGCTGATCAGGTTGTGATGCGTGAGGATCACGCCCTTCGGATGGCCCGTCGTTCCCGAAGTGTAGAACATCGCGGCCGTGTCCTCGGCGCGTCCCGCGGCGATCTCGGCGGCGAAAAACTCGGGGTTGCGGTGGTCGAACTCGCGCCCCAGCGCCTGCAGGCTCTCGAAGCTCATCAGCTCCGGCTGCGGATAGTGGCGCAGCCCGCGCGGATCGTCGAAGACGATGTGCTTGAGCTGCGGGCACTGCGGCATGATCTCCAGGAGCTTGTCCACCTGCTCCTGGTCCTCGACGATGGCGAACGCGATCTCGGCGTTTTCGAACACGAACGCCATCTCCTGCGCCACGGCGTCCTGGTAAAGGGGCACCGGGACGCCGCCGAGCGCCTGCGCGGCCACCACGGCCCAATAGAGCCGCGGCCGGTTCTCGCCGATGATCGCCAGGTTCATCCCGCGCCGGAACCCCTGGGCCGCAAGGCCGCAGGCGAGCGCGCGCACTTCGTCGGCGACCTGGGACCAGGTCCAGGCCTGCCAGATGCCCAGATCCTTCTCCCGGATCGCGGGCCGGTCGCCGCGGACCTTGGCGTGATGGAGGAGCAGCTTCGGGAAGGTGTCGGCGCCGGACGCGGGCGCACCTTCCCCGGGGTGCGTGGACATCTCTCTCCTTCCTTTGGCGGCGGGGCGGCGGCTCTGGCGGCCGCCTGAATGGGTCCTGCTTTCGGGCGCGACGTGTCGGCGTGCCCCGCGAACGCCTTTTTACCTGATTCTTAGCGGCCCCGGAAGTGGGGGGGTCTTTTCTCGAGGAACGCCTGCATGCCTTCGCGCTTGTCCTCGGTCGAGCACAGCAGGCCGAAAACGTCGCTTTCCATGGTGCAGGCGCCGTCGAGATCCATGTCCTGCCCCCGCTGGACCAGCTGCTTGGTATAGCGCACCGCGAGCGGCCCCTTGGCGGCTATGGTGCGCGCGAGTTCCAGCGCCTTGGGCAGCAGTTCGTCCCTGGCGTACACGTGGTTCGCCAGGCCGATGGCCTTGGCCTCGTCCGCCTTGACGAATCGCCCCGTGAGCAGAAGCTCGAGGGCCATGCCGGTGCCGACGCGACGCGGCAGCCGCTGGGTGCCGCCGAACCCCGGATTGATGCCAAGGTTCACTTCGGGCTGGCCGAACACGGCGTTGTCCGCCGCGAGGATGAAATCGCAGGCCAGCGCCAGCTCGCAGCCGCCGCCGAGGGCGTAGCCGTTGACCAGCGCGATCGCCGGGATCGGCAGCAGCTCGAGCGAGCGGAACACCTTGATCGCCTCAAGGGAAAAATGCTGGCCCTCGACGGGCGACATCGCGACCATGCGCGAGATGTCGGCGCCGGCGACGAAAGCCTTGTCGCCGGCGCCGGTGAGCAGCAACACCCGCGCCTCGGCGTCCCCCGCGACGCCGGCAATCGCGCAGCCCAGCTCGCGGATGGTTTCGGGGTCGAGCGCGTTGAGCGCCTTCGGTCGATGGATGGTGACGCGGATGATGCCGGGCTCGACGGTGTCGACGAGCAGGTTCTGATAGGTCATGGTCGGGAGCGGCGTCGGTCGGGTTGGGAAAGGTTACTTGGGCGCCATGCGGATCGCGCCGTCGAGGCGGATCACCTCGCCGTTGAGCATCGGGTTTTCGAAGATGTTACGCACCAGCGCCGCATACTCGTCCGGGCGCCCCAGGCGCGACGGGAACGGCACCTGGCTGCCGAGCGACGCGCGCAATTCCTGCGTCATGCCCATCAGCATCGGCGTTTCGAAGATGCCGGGAGCGATCGTCATCACGCGGATGCCGAAGCGCGCCAGCTCGCGCGCGATCGGCAACGCCATGCCGACGACGCCGGCCTTGGAGGCCGAGTAGGCCGCCTGGCCGATCTGGCCGTCGAACGCCGCCACGGAGGCGGTGTTGACGATGACCCCGCGCTCCCCGGTCTCCAGCGGATCGTTCTTCGACATGGCGTCGGCGGCAAGCCGCAGGACGTTGAAGGTGCCCACGAGGTTGATGTCCACGGCGCGCCGGAACGACTCCAGCGCGTGGGGTCCCTGCTTGCCCACCACGCGCTCGCCCGGCGCGACGCCGGCGCAGTTCACCACGCCGCGCAGCGGCGCGAGCTGACGCGCCTGCGCGATGGCTTCCTCGACGGGCGCCGCGTCGGTCACGCTGCCCTGCACGAAGCTGACCGTGTCTCCCAGTTCGCGGGCCGTCGCCGCGCCCTGGTCGGCGTTGAGGTCGAGCAGCACGACTCGTCCGCCCGCCGCCGTCAGCATCCGCGCGGTGGCGGCGCCGAGGCCCGACGCGCCGCCGGGAATCAGATAGGAACTGCCTGCGATCTGCACCGGTGATCTCCCCAAAATAAACGGCGCCCGCTTTCGGGCGGGCGCGGCTGCCGTCAGCGAGCCCGCTACATGTTGCGGCGATACTGCCCGCCGACCTCGAACAGCGCGTTCGTGATCTGGCCGAGCGAGCAGCAGCGCGCTGCTTCCATCAGCACGGCAAACACGTTCTCGTTGCGCATCGCCGCCTGCTTGAGGCGCGTGAGCATGGGCCCCGCCTCGGCGCGATGCCGGGCCTGGAAATCCTCAAGCCGCGCGAGCTGGGAGCGCTTCTCCTCCTCGGTCGAGCGCGCCAGCTGCAGCGTGTCGGCGGTGGGCTGCGGCTTCGGATTGAGGAAGGTGTTGACGCCGACGATGGGGAGCCTCCCGTCGTGCTTGAGCGTCTCGTAGTGCAGCGACTCTTCCTGGATCTTGCCGCGCTGGTAGCCCGTCTCCATGGCCCCCAGCACGCCGCCGCGCGAGGCCAGTGCCTCGAACTCGGCGAGCACGGCTTCCTCCACCAGGTCCGTGAGCTCGTCGATGACGAACGCGCCCTGGTTGGGGTTCTCGTTCTTGGCCAGCCCCCACTCGCGGTTGATGATCAGCTGGATCG
>CAZGTK010000317.1:0-3542 GCA_964528415.1 uncultured Burkholderiales bacterium
ACGCGCCGACGAAGCCGACGAAGGCGACCACCATGATGAGCGGACCCGGCGTCGTCTCGCCGAGCGCCAGCCCGTCGATCATCTGCGGGCCGGTGAGCCACTGATAGTGCTCGACGGCGCCCTGGTAGACGTAGGGCAGCACCGCGTACGCGCCGCCGAAGGTGAGAAACGCCGCCTTGGTGAAGAACCAGCCCATCTGGGTCAGCGTCGCGTGCCAGCCGCCGTTCGCCGTCAGCAGCCCCAGCGCGACTGCCCACAGCGCGAAGCCGGCGCCGACGTAGCCGGCGGTGTGGCGCCAGGAGAAGCGCGCGTGCGCCGGCACCGGCGTTTCGTCGTCGATCAGCGCCGGGCCGTAGTCCTTGCCGCCGCTGCCGTGGCCGCCGCCGGTGCGGAACTTCTCCGGCAGATAGCGCCCGCCCAGCGCGCCGAGGATGCCCGCCGTCAGCACGATGGCGGGGAACGGCACGTCGAACGCGAAGATGGCGACGAACGCGGCCGCGGCGATCGCCCACAGCCAGCCGTTCTTCAGCGCGCGCGAGCCGATCCGGTACGCGGCGAAGACGACGATCGCGGTCACCGCCGGCTTGATGCCGTGGAAGATGCCCGCCACCAGCGGCACGTCGCCGTACGCGAGGTAGATCCACGACAGCGCGATCAGGATGAACAGCGACGGCAGCACGAACAGCCCGCCGGCGACGATGCCGCCCCAGGTCCGATGCATCAGCCAGCCGATGTACGTGGCGAGCTGCTGCGCTTCCGGGCCCGGCAGCAGCATGCAGTAGTTGAGCGCGTGCAGGAAGCGCCGCTCGGAGATCCAGCGGCGGCGCTCGACGAGCTCCTGGTGCATCACGGCGATCTGGCCGGCGGGCCCGCCGAAGCTGATGAACCCGAGCTTGAGCCAGAAGCGCAGCGCCTCGGCGAACGGAACGGCGGCGGCGCCCGCCGCAGGTTGGCTGCCGGTGGTCATGTCCTGTGCGTTGTCCATTTACTTGTAGGCCTGCGGGTTCCAGGTGTGGATCTCGTCCTGACCTTCCTTGCACCAGCGGTACAGCGCATCGTATAGCACGAGGCCGTGGCGCAGCATCTCGTGATCGTCCGCGAACACGCGCGACAGGCCGAGCGAGATCGCGGCGAGCCCCGCCGCCTGCGGCGCCAGATCGAGGCAGCCGGTGTCCGCGCCGCGCACGATGGTCGCCAGCTGGTCCAGCGCCGGGTCCGTCAGGCGGTAGTGCTCGACGAAGGCGTCGAAGCTGCAGCGCTCGCCGCGGTGCGAGAAGTGGACGTCGGGGATGTCGTAGGGCACCGCGTCGCGCTCCTTCGCGGCGGCGAGCACCCGGTCGGCCGGCACGTAGAGGAACTCGGCGTCGGGGTCGACGAAGCGCGCGAGAAGCCACGGGCAGGCGATGCGGTCGATCTTGGGCCGCTCGCGCGTGACCCATCGCGTGGAGGCATCCCGGGGCTTTTCCTGCACCGCGCCGCCCGCGGCCTTCCACGCCTCGAGTCCGCCCTCGAGGTAGCGCGCCCGGCGGCCGCCGGCGGCGAGCGCGCGGGCCACGCCCTGGCTGACCTCGTGGCCGTGCACGCAATAGACCACCACGGCGGACGCTTCCGGCAGCTCCGGCGCCCAGCGCTCGACGGCATCCGGATCGCGCCGCAGCGCGCCCGCCAGCATGTCGGCGGCGGCGCCGAACGCGGCGCGCCGGCGCACGTCGATCACCAGCGGCGGACGGCCGGCGGCAAGCTCGGAACGAAGTTTTTCGGGGGAAATGCTCGCGTCCATGGCTTCTGTCTCCAGTTCAGAATCGGGCAGAAGCAGAGCTTGGACGCCGGGCGTCTTGGAAACGGCGGGGAGTCTGCAGGTCCCCACGGCGACACGTTACGCCGGCGCCCGCGCGCGGGTCAAGGAACGGTGCAGCAGCGAACAGGGACGGTGGCGCAGGAAACGCAGCTCGCTGCTCGTCATGCCGGCGGAGCCTGCCCCGTACCGCGATGCGGGGGCCGGCATCCAGGGTTCGCGCCTGACTGTGGCAACAACGCCTGGGCACCGGCCTGCGCCGGTGCGACGACCCGAGAGTGACTCCGTCATGCCGGCGAAGGCCGGCATCCAGGATCAAGTCTCCGATCCCTTGAGTTTCCGTCACGCTGGCGAAGGCCGGCATCCAGAACGAAGCCGCAAGCCCCTTGTTCTCCGTCATGCCGGCGGAGCCTGCCCCGTACCGCGATACGGGGGCCGGCATCCAGGGATTTGCGCCTGACATGGGCCAAACCTTCTGGGCACCGGCCTACGCCGGTGCGACGACCCGGTTTTCGAGCCCGCAACGCCAGTCCGGCGTCCCTTCCTTGCGCAGACATTAAGTCCCCGTCATGCCGGCGGAGGCCGGCATCCAGGGGTTGGCGCAGAGGATCGGGCAACGGCTCCTGGGCACCGGCCTACGCCGGTGCGACGACCCGGTTTTCGAGCCCGCAACGCCAGTCCGGCGTCCCTTCCTTGCGCAGACATTAAGTCCCCGTCATGCCGGCGGAGGCCGGCATCCAGGGGTTGGCGCAGAGGATCGGGCAACGGCTCCTGGGCACCGGCCCCCGTATCGCGGTACGGGGCAGGCTCCGCCGGTGCGACGATCGGGCGGTGGTGCCGATCCCGGGGAAGCGCAGCGTGCCGACCGGCGCGCCGGGTCAGCGCACCGATTCCAGCGCGGCCGCCAGTTCAGCCGAGAACGCCCGCGGCAGCGGCGCGTGCCCGCCGCGCAGCAGCGCCAGCATCTCCGTGCGCTGGTCCGGCGACAGGCGCCGGAACTCCGCGCGCGCGCCGTCCAGGATGCGCTGGCGATCGGCATCCGAGAGCTTGCCCAGCGCCTCGCGCGCCAGGCGCACCGTGGTGGCCGTCTGCGTGAACTCCGCCAGCAGCGCGTCGCGTTGCCCGGCGTTGGCGGGATCGTCCAGCACCGCCATCAGCCCGTCGTAGACCTGCCGCCGCTCGGCGGCCGAGAGGTCCGTGAAGCTCTCGTCGATCAGGTTGCGGATGCGCTCCGGCTCGGTGGCGCCGGCGAAGCGCGGCGCGACGTACAGCGGCCGGTAGCCGAACTCCGGCTCGGGCGGCGGCTTCAGCGCCTCGCGCACGGCGGCGTCGGCCACCGTCGTGATGATCTGGTCCCGCAGCATCTTCAGCAGGAAGAGCACGATGGGGTCCACCGCCTGGGCGGCGGGCGCTGCGCCGGTGAGTACGGCGGCGAGAACCAGGGCGCGGAGGGCGCGTCTCATGTCTTCATTCTAGACCCGCCGCCAGTCCGCCCCCCAGCCACGGCCGCCGGTGCCCCGCGCGCCGGATAAAATGGCGCCATGTCTGCCGCCGTCACGCTCGCCGCCGCCCGCAACGGCCCGCGCTTCGCCGCGCTGCCGCCGCTTTCGCTTTACGTCCACGTGCCGTGGTGCGTGCGCAAGTGCCCGTACTGCGACTTCAACTCCCACGAAGCGCGCGGCGACGTGCCCGAGGACGCGTACGTCGACGCGCTCGTGGCCGACCTCGAATCCGCGCTGCCGTCGGT
>CAZGTK010000318.1:0-3542 GCA_964528415.1 uncultured Burkholderiales bacterium
GGCGCCACCGTCGCGCCGGGCAACCCGGGCGGCGCGCTCACCGTCGGCGGCGCCTACGCCCATGCCGCCGGCGCGACGCTGCGCGTGCAGGCCGACGCCACGGGCGCCGCCAGCCGCCTGAACGTCGCCGGTCCGGCGACGATCGCCGGCGGCAACGTCGACGTGCAGGCGCAGCCCGGCAGCTACGCGGGCTCGACGACGTACACGATCCTGAACGCGACCGGCGGGGTGACCGGGACGTTCGACACGGTCAGCTCGAGCCTCGCGTTTCTGACGCCCTCGCTTGCCTACGATCCCAACAACGTCTTCCTCACGCTCGCGCGCAACAACGTCGCGCTGGCGGACGTCGCGCTGACCCCGAACCAGCGGGCGGTCGCCACGGCGCTGGACGCCGCCTCCGGCGCCGGCGCGACCGGCGACATGGGCAGCGTGCTCACGGCCGTGACCGGTCTGGACGCGACGCAGGCGCGCGCGGCGTTCGACGCCATGGGCGGGCTGCTGCACACGCTGCTGCCGACAATCGGGGTGCAGGACGTCGACCGGCTGAACGCTTCGGTGACCGCCCGGTTGCGTCGCCCGGGGTCGGCTTCGGCGCCGCTCGCTCTCGCTCTGGCGGGCGGCGGCGCGTCCGACGCTCCGGCCGCGTACGCGGGGGCCGCGGCCGCGGGCGAGCAGCCGCGACGCGGCCTCTGGGCGAGCGGCTACGGCATCCGCGGCGACATCGACGGCGACATGAACTCGGGCGATTACGACTACCGCGTGGCCGCGATCGTGATCGGCGCCGACGCCGAGGTCGCGCCGAACGTCGTGGCCGGCGCCGTCGCCACCTACAGCGACTGGCGCGTCGACGACGACGGCCGCGGCGACCGCGCCGACGTCAAGGCGTACCGGATCGGCGCCTACGGGCGCTACGCCGAGGGGCCGGTTCGCGTCGACGGCGTGCTGAGCTACGGCGACCTCGACTACGAGACGCGGCGCCGCATCGTCTTCGGCGCGATCGACCGCACGGCGGCGGCGGATTACGACGGCCGCCAGCTCGCCGCCTATGTCGACGCCGGCTACCGCGTGCGCTACCAGGCCTACGGCATCGAGCCCTTCGTCGCGCTGCAATGGGTGCGCGAACGCCAGGACGGCTTCACCGAGACCGGCGCCGCGTCGGTCAACCTAGCGGTGGCGGGGCGCACGGTGGAGTCGAGCCGCGGCGCCCTGGGGTTGCGCATGGACCGGGAATTCGGCACGGCAGGCGGGCCCGGCATCGTCGAGGTGCGCGCGGCGTACGCCCGCGAGTTCTCCAGCGTGCCCAACATCAACGCGATCCTGGCCGGCGACCCGAGCGTGACCAATATCGGCATCGTCAGCGAGGCCGACGATCGCGACGTCTTCATCGCCGGGGCCGGCGTGTCGGCGCCGGTCGGCAAGGACCTCACGCTCCACGCCGACGTGAACGGCGAGTTCCGCGGCGACCTCTCGGCGCTCGCGCTGATCGCAGGGCTGCGCTATCGCTGGTAGGCCGGGCGCTTCACGCCGCGGCGACCGCGTCGCCGCGGCGGATCACACCGCCCGCCAGCACCCGAGCCGTGATGCCGCCGTGGCCGCGCATCGCGTTGTAGCCGCCGGGGCCCAGGTTCTCCTCCATGCGCGAGCACGGCGCGCATACGCCGGTGCCCTCCAGCAGCGCCTCGCCGATGCGGAACCGCCGGTTGCGCAGCGCCAGCAGGTTGACTCCCGAGACGACGACGTTGCGCCTGCAGTCCTCTGGCGCGATCGCCGCGACGCCCAGCAGCGAGGCTACCGCCGCCAGGTGCTCGGCCTGGATCAGCGTCACCTGGCGCTTGTAGAGCGAGCGCAACGCCGCGTGGTCGCCGAGCAGCCCGCGCCCCGCTTCCGCCACCGCCTCCAGCACCGGCTCCAGGGCCGCGCGCCGCCGCGGCCGCAGCCCGATCCACGTCACCGAGCCGGCCCGTGGGAAGCGCGCCATCAGCGCGCGCAGGCCGCATTCGTCTTCCCCGTCGTCGCCGAACATCGCGCCGCCGGGCCCGCTACCAGGCAATCGGCTTGCGGTCGCGGAAGAAGCCGCCCGTCGGGCCGCTCTTCGGCAGCAGCGCGAGCCACACCGCGGTGTGCGCGCCTTCCTCGACCGGGCGCGTCGCGTTCTCTCCGCCCATGTCGGTGCGCACCCAGCCGGGACAAAGGGAATTGACCTTGATGTGATGCTCCGCGAGCTCGACGGCGAGCATGCGCGTGAGCGCGTTCAGCGCCGTCTTCGACATGCGGTAGGCCGGCGTGCCGCTGCCCATGTCCTCGAGCTGGCCGAGCCCGCTGGAGAGGTTGACGATGCGGCCGCCGCCGCGCTTTTTCATCAGCGGCGCCAGCGCCTGCGAGAGCATCAGCGGCCCCAGCGTGTTGGTCTCCAGCGCGGCGCGGAACGTGTCGACGTGCTCGGTCATCACTTTCGCGCCCCTGGGGTCGGGCAGGATGCCGGCGTTGTTGACCAGGATGTCGACGCCGCCGAACTTCTTCTCCAGCGCCGCGGCGAGCGCCGCGATGGTGCCCGGCTCGGTGACGTCGAGCGGCATGAACTCGACGTCGAGCTTGCGCGCGCGCAGCCCCTGCGCCGCCGCCTCGCCCTTCTTGCGGTTACGCGCGGTCATGACGACGTGCACGCCCTTCTCCGCCAGCTGCTTCGAGATCTCCAGCCCGATACCGCGGTTGGCGCCCGTCACGACCGCCACTTTCTGCTTCTCGCGCGCACTCATTCGTCCTCCTTGACCGTGCCGATCATCTGCGCGGGCACCACCCACTCGTCGAATTCGTCACCGGTTACGTAGCCGAGCTCGATCGCGGCCTGCCTGAGCGTGGTGCCCTCCATGTACGCCTTCTTCGCGATCTCCGCCGCCCGGTCGGAGCCGATATGGGGGTTGAGCGCCGTCACCAGCATCAGCGACTCGTGCAGCAGCTTGTCGATGCGAAGGAGATTGGGCTCGATGCCCCGCGCGCAGTGCTGGTCGAAGCTCGCCATGCCGTCGGCCAGCAGCCGCACGCTCTGCAGGAAGTTGTGGATGATGAGCGGCTTGAACACGTTCAGCTGGAAGTTGCCCGACGCGCCGCCGACGTTGACGGCGACGTCGGTGCCGAGCACCTGGCAGCACGCCATGGCGAGCGCTTCCGACTGCGTCGGATTCACCTTACCCGGCATGATCGAGCTGCCCGGTTCGTTCTGCGGAATGTGGATCTCGCCGATGCCGCAGCGCGGACCCGAGGCGAGCCAGCGCACGTCGTTGGCGATCTTCATCAGCGCCGCCGCCAGCGTCTTCAGCGCGCCGTGCGCCGCCACCAGCGCGTCGTTGGCCGCCAGCGCCTCGAACTTGTTCGGCGCGGAAACGAAGCGGTGACCGGTCAGGCGCGAGAGCTCGGCTGCACAGCGCTCGCCGAACTCGGGATGGGCGTTGAGCCCGGTGCCGACGGCGGTCCCGCCGATGGCGAGCTCGGACAGGTGCGGCAGCACCGCCTCGACGTGGGCGGCGGCGTGGTCGAGCTGCGCC
>CAZGTK010000319.1:0-3537 GCA_964528415.1 uncultured Burkholderiales bacterium
CGGCCGGCAGCCTCGGTGACCCAGCCGCCGTTCAAACCACCGGCCCAGTCGGTGAATCCCGCTTCGGGATTCTCGACGTTGTGCACGACCAGCGCGTCGAGGAAGGTCGGGTTGAACGCCCCGAAACCCACGGACATGCTGTTGAATCGGCCGATCTGCTTGCCGCACTTCGTTGAGCTGGTCAGCGGAAAGCTCAGCTGGGTCGTGACCGGCTGGATGTTCACGCTGGCGATGGAATTGCCGGCCTGCTGGTCCCGGATCACGACGTCGAAGGTGTTTTTCTGCAGCGACAGGGTGATGTCGTCGACGCCGTCCTGCAGGATCTTGTTGGCCATCGCCGGCGAAGCGGCGAGCAGCGCGGCGACCATCGTCAGCCGGCGGAGGCGAGGCAGGGTTTTCATGGGTCTGGCTCCTTTTGTTGGTTCTTGGTTGGCCGGGCCGCGCTCCCTGGCGACCCGCTCCCCCCTGTGTCGCAGGAGGCCGCCCGCCGGTTCAAACAAAATCGTCACCGCCGCCTGCTTGCCTCGGGCCGGTGGCGACGCGACCGCCCGGCGGGTGCGGGGGGCGGCCGGCCTTCCGGCCCGGCGCGGCGATCGACCCGCCTGGAACGCTAGCACAGGCGCGTTCAAATTTCTGTTAACTCGCCCGCGCCCGCACGGCGGGCGGGCCGGCCTGCCCGCGGCCGACTTTGGCAAATCGCGCGGCCGATTCTAAAATTTGGCGTCGTATCTTGGGGGGAATAAAAAAACCATGGAACAAGAAGAAACCGGCCTTCGTGATTCGAATCCCGAACCGGGCACCGCGGCGCGGCTGCTGCGCCGCGCAATGCCGGCGCTCGGCCTGGCCCTTGCGCTCGCCGCCGCGCCCGCGCGGGCGGTCGACGGCGTCGCGCTGGAGTACGGCAACGCCAACAGCCTCGGCGTCGAGCTGGCGCGGGCGGCGCTGCAATGGAACTGGAACGTGCGCTGGCTGGAGACCGGCAACTGGCACGTCGGCGGGTATTGGGACGTGGCGGTGGCGCGCTGGTTCAACAACGAGCCGGCGCGGACCAACAGCGGCCTTTGGGACTTCGGCGTCACGCCCGTGCTGCGGCTGCAGCAGACGACGCGAAGCGCGGTCTCCCCGTATCTGGAGATCGGCGTCGGCGCGCACCTGCTGTCGGAGACGTCGGTCTTGCCGGACCACCGCTTCAGCACGGCGTTCCAGTTCGGCAGCCACGTTGGCGTCGGCGTCCGCTTCGGCCCGCATCACGCGTACGATCTAAGCTATCGCTTTCAGCATCTGTCGAACGCCGGCATCAAGCAGCCCAACGACGGCATCGATTTCCACGAAGTTCGATTGGGCTACTGGTTCTGATCCGCCGCTTGCGCGACGAGCGCAGCGACGGTTGACGCGGCCGCGCTGCGGCCGCACTTGAGGAGGCGCCTTGGCCATCCGCCGGCGCTGGCCGCTGCGGGTCGCGCTGATCGCGGCCCTGCTGCTGGCTGCGCCCATCATCCTTCCGGTTCCGGTCCCGCTCGACTTCGCGCGTGCGCGGATCGAGGCGGCGGCGTCCGCAGGCCTCGGGCAGGACGTTCGCATCGGCGGCGCACGCCTGATCACCGGCCTGACGCCGAAGCTGCAGCTGCGCGGCGTGCGCGTGAGCGGGCGCCCGGCGATCGACGCGCAGGCCGGCTCGGTCGAAGCGAAATTCCTGCTGCTGCCGCTGCTGGGAGGCGAGTTGCGCCTCGTCGAGGTCACGGGCGAGGACGCGAGTGCGGACATCACGCCGTCGGCTTGGCCGGCTGCGACGCCCGCAGCGCAAGGGTCGGGCTTCTCCGTGCGCGTCACCGGGCCGCAACGCGTGACGCTGCGGCGGACGGCGGCCACGATCCGCCTGGAGGACGGGCAGACGCCGATCGAGATCCGCATCGACGAGGCGGAAGCGGCCCCGGCCGTGAACGGCGGGAGCCGTCTCAGCGCACGCGGCAGGTTCCGGGAACTGCCCGCCAGCGTCACGCTGCAGACCGCGGCGATCGAACAGCTGGTGCGCGCGGACGCACGGATTCCGTTCGACCTGGCGCTCGAGCTCGCCGGCGCGCGCGCCGCCGCCGCGGGTCAATGGGACGCCCGCGCCGGCGAACTCGAGGCGACCGTGTCGATCGATGCGGCGAATCCGGAGCAGCTCGCGCAAGACCTGCTCGGCCTCGCGCTGGCACCGGGCACCGCCCTCACGCTGAAGGCCGGCCTGAAGGCCTCGGCGAATCGGGTGGCCGCCTCGAACGCCCGCATCGTGCTCGGGGAAAGCATCGTCGAGGGTTCCGCGGCGTTCGACGCGAGCGGCGATCGGCCGCATCTGACGGTCGACGCGCACGCGCAGGTGCTGGACCATCGGACGCTGGCCGAGCGGACGCAGGCCGGCTTCGAGCTGCCGCCCTGGCTGGCGACGTGGCTCGCGCTGCCGCGCGTCGGGGACGCCGACATCCAAATCCGCGTCGACCGCCTACTGACGCCGCTCTTCGAGATCCGCGACGGCCGATTCGCCACCCGCGCCCGTGACGGCGTGCTGACGTCGCACGGGGAAGCCATGATCGACGACGTTCCGCTGCGCTCGGAAACCCGGATCGACGCGACCGGCGCGGCGCCCGGCTTGCAGCTGCGATCCCACGCCGAGAACGTGCCGCTTGCGCAGCTGACGCAGCGGCTGGGCCGGCCCGAGCTCTCCGGGGTGGCCGGCAAGGTGTCGTTCAGCCTGGACGCGTCCGGCGCAACGGCCGAGGCGCTGCTCGCGGGCTTCAAGCTGAACGTCGAGGCCGCGCAGCTCCGCGTCGCCGAGCGGGCGCCGCCGCGCCGCGAGGTGGCGCAGCTGCGCTCGTTGCAGGTCAACGCGGCGGGCAGCGGCGCCTCGCGCGTGCGCGCCGAAGGCGTTTTCCAGGGCGATCGGTTCACGCTCGACGCGGCGACCGAGGCGCTCGGGCGCCTGCTCGGCGGCGAGCCGTCACCGGTGCGCGCGACGCTCGCGCTCGCCTCGGCGCGCGCCACGGCCAGCGGCGAGCTCGCGCATGGCCCGCAGGGAACGCGCGGGATGCTCAAGGTGGAGGCGGGCGCCCGGCCGATCGGCCCGCTGCACCATTTTCTGCCCCTGAACCCGGCGTCGGTGCTGAACGCGAGCGTCGCGGGAACGGTGGCGTTCACGGACGCCGGCACCGAGATCCGCGCCGACGCGCTGCGCCTCGGCGGAACCGCCGGCCACGGTCGCCTCGCTCTGCCGGCGGCGCCGGGCGCGGCGCCGCCGCGCGTCGACCTCACGCTGGAGAGCCTCGACGTCGACGAGCTGCGCCGCGCGCTGCAACCGGCGCCAACGGCGGGGGCGGGGGCGCGGGCAGCGCCGCCGCCGGACCTTGCCTTCGACCTGACGGCGCGCACGGTGCGCTACGGCGGGCAACGCGTCGACGAGGTGCGCGCGAGCGGCGAGCTGCGCGGCGGACGGCTCGCCGCGGCGCCGTTTTCCGCCCGGCTCGGCGGCACGCGCCTCGGCGGCACCGTCGGCGCCGACCT
>CAZGTK010000320.1:0-3517 GCA_964528415.1 uncultured Burkholderiales bacterium
CACCCGCGCCTTCGCCCGCGCCGAAGCCCGCGGCGCCAGCGCCCGCGGCGAAACCGCCGGCGCCGAAGCCGCCGCCCCCGCCGCCGGAAGAACCGTCGCTCGTCGATACGCTCCTGGAAGAGCCGCTGTATCTCGCCGGGGCAGGCGCGGCGCTCGTCGCCCTGCTCGGCGGCGGACTGTTCTACGCGCGCCGAAAAAAGCAGCAGGCGGCTGAAGAGTGGGCAGCCGCCGAAGCCGAACTAGACGCAGCAGCGACGTCTCCCGCGGAGTCCACGTCGCAGATGTTCGCCCAGCCGCAGGCGCCCGAAACGACCGCGGCCGGCCCTGGGTCCATGGACGAAGTCGATCCGGTGCAGGAAGCGGAGGTGTACCTGACCTATCGTCGGGACGGCCAGGCGGAGGAGGTGCTGAAAGAAGCGCTCGCCAAGACGCCCAACCGGCCTGAGGTCTACGTCAAGCTGCTGGAGATCTACGGCATGCGCAAGGACAAGGCCTCGTTCGAGAGCGCCGCGCGCAAGCTGCAGGCGATCGCCGGCGGCACGCCGCACTGGGACAAGGCCGTGACGATGGGCCTCGCGCTGGATCCCACCAACGCCCTCTACGGCGGATCATCGGGCGCGGGGGGCGACCGCGAAGCGATGGACGTGACCTCGCCCCCGACGCAGTTCGAGCCGCAGTCTGCCAACGTCGACTTCGATCTTGGCGGTGGCGGCGGCGAGTCCGAAGTGGAGGACGTGACCAAGTGGCGGCCCCCGTCGGGTCTCGATACCACGAACGTCGATTTCGAGGTCACCTCGGGAGTCGGCGAAGGCCATCATGAAGAGATGAAGTCGGCGTCGAGCCTAGACCAGCCGCTCGCGTTCGAATCCGGGCTGACCGAGCGCAGCCAGACGGGCGAACGCAAGGGGCCGCAGGAGTCGACCACCACCAAGCTCGATTTCGATTTCAGCCTCGACCTCGGCGACGAGCCGGCGGCCGCCGCCCAGACCGGCGGCGATGCCCAGTGGCAGGAGATCGCCACCAAGTTCGACCTCGCCAAGGCGTACAAGGAGATGGGCGACAACGACGGCGCGCGCGAGATCCTCCAGGAGGTGCTGCGCGAAGGCAATCCCCAGCAGAAGAAGGAGGCGCAGGAACTGCTGGACAGTCTCTGATTCGAACCGACGCTGTGTCGCGATGACCCGGCCACCACGGCCGGGTCATCGCATTTTGGGGCCCCGGCGGGGGCTGCTATCATCGCATCCTCCTTTCCTCCAGCCGCCGGCAGGGGAATGTCCTTCATGCTGCACACCGCCACCTTGATCCTGTGCTGGGCCGTCTGCGCGGTGGCCCTGCAGCGGATCGACGCGCTTCCGCTCGTCGCCGTCGCCGGCCTCGCGCTGGCGGGCGCGGCGGGCGTCGGCGCCTGGGCCCGATTCGCGGGCATCCTGCGCCGCAGCCGCTGGCTTCTGCTTGCCGTCGTGCTTCTCCATCTGCTCCCGGCAACCCTGACGTCCGGCTGGCAGGCCGACGCGCTCGCGCAGGGCGCCCGCGCCGGCGCCGAGCAGGCATTGCGGCTCGTGGTGCTGCTGGCGCTGCTCGCCGTCGTGCTCCACCGGCGCTCGCGCGAGGAGCTGGTCGCCGGGATCCATACGCTGCTGGCGCCGGTCGCCTGGCTCGGGGTCGACCGTGCCCGGTTCGCCGCGCGCCTGTGCCTGACGCTGGCGTACTTCGACCAGCCCCGCCCCCCGGGGGCGCGACGGGGCGTTGCCGCAATCCTCGACGAGCTCGACGGCGTGCCCGACGCCGCGGGCGGCGGCGTCATCGTCCTGCCGGCGGGACGGCTCGGCCCCGCCGACGGCGCGGTCGCCCTGCTCGTCGGGCTTGGCGTGGGCGCGGCGCTGCTGTGAGAGTCGCGCTCGGACTCGAGTACGACGGGCGTCCCTTCTGCGGCTTCCAGAGCCAGAAGCAGGGCTGCTCCGTGCAGGACGCGCTGGAAGCCGCGCTGGCCGAGATCGCGGGTCGGCCGGTGCGCGTCGTCGCGGCTGGCCGGACCGACACCGGCGTGCATGCGTCGATGCAGGTGGTCCATTTCGACACCGACGTCGTCCGGCCCCGCTCCGGGTGGGTGCGCGGGACCAACGCCCATCTGCCGGATGCGGTGGCCGTTCTGTGGGCGCAGGAGGTGAGCGGCGATTTTCACGCCCGCTTCAGCGCCCGCGAGCGCAGCTATCGTTACCTGCTGCTCAACCGGCCGGTGCGGCCCGCGCTTGCCAGCGGGCGAGTCGGATGGTTTCACCTGCCGCTGGACGTCGGACGCATGCGCGCGGCCGCGGCGCTGCTGGTCGGCCAGCACGACTTCAGCGCGTTCCGCGCCGCCGAGTGCCAGGCGAAGACCGCGCTGCGTACCGTCACGCGCCTGACCGTGGAGCGGCGCGGCGATCTGCTCGTGTTCGACGTGTGGGCCAACGCGTTCCTGCATCACATGGTGCGAAACCTCGTCGGTTCGTTGGTGTATGTCGGCAAGGGCAAGCACCCGCCGCACTGGATCCGCGACGTCCTGGAGAGCCGCGATCGCAAGCTGGCGGCGCCGACGTTCGCCGCCGACGGGTTGTACCTGTCCTCGGTGCGCTACGCGCCGCCCCATGCGCTGCCGACCGAAGCGGCGGGGCCGGACGCGCTGGTGCTGGACACGGGAGCCGACCGATGACGGCGGTCAAGATCTGCGGCATCACGCGCGCCGAAGACGCCGTCGCGGCGGCGCGATCGGGCGCGCAGGCCGTCGGGCTTATGTTCTACGCGCCGAGTCCGCGCTCCGTCTCGCCCGCCGCGGCGGCGGAGATCGTTGCCGCCCTGCCGCCGTTCGTCTCGGCGGTGGGGGTTTTCGTGAACCCCGAGATGTCGTGGGTCGAAGACGTCCTGACGCGGGTCCGGCTCGACCTCCTGCAGTTCCACGGCGACGAGGCGCCGGCATTCTGCGCTGGCTTCGGGGTACCGTACCTGAAGGCGGCGCGCGTCCGTCCGGGGGTCGATCTGCTAGAATACTCAGCCGTTTACAGCCGCGCCCGCGGGCTTCTGCTGGACGCCTTCGAGCCCGGCGTCTACGGCGGCACCGGCAAGGGATTCGACTGGGCGCTGGTGCCGGCCGACCTGCCGCTGCCGGTGATCCTGTCCGGCGGGCTGACGCCGGCCAACGTCGGCCGGGCGATCCGCGCGGTGCGGCCGTGGGCCGTGGATGTCTCCAGCGGCGTCGAGGCGGCCAGGGGAATCAAGGACGCGGCGAAGATCGCCGCCTTCATCGAGGAAGTGCGAAATGCAGATGTACGACCTGCCGGATAAGTCCGGTCACTTCGGGCCCTACGGCGGCGTGTTCGTCGCCGACACGCTGATCGCGGCGCTGGACGAACTGCGGCGCGAGTACGAGCGCTACGGGCGCGACCCGGAATTCCAGGCGGAGTTCGCGCACGAGCTCAAGCACTACGTCGGCCGGCCGAGCCCGATCTACCACGCGCGGCGCTGGTCCGAGCACCTGGGCGGC
>CAZGTK010000321.1:0-3513 GCA_964528415.1 uncultured Burkholderiales bacterium
CGCCGTTGCCGCAATCGACCACCACCTTCATCGGCCGCGCCAGCCTGACGTCGCCGGCGACGCGCGCGAGGTAGGCCTCGCGCACGTCCTCCCGGCGATAGCTGCCGGCGCCGCTCGTCAGATCGCCGGCGACGAGCCGCTGGCGCAGCTTCTGGATCGCCTCGCCGGCGAGCGTGTCGCCGCCGAGGACCATCTTCAGGCCGTTGTAGTCGGGCGGGTTGTGGCTGCCGGTGACCATCACGCCGGAATGCGTCTTCAGCTCCTGCGCGGCGAAGTAGAGCACCGGGGTGGCCACCATGCCGACGTCGACCACGTCGACGCCGCTACGCTGCAGGCCGCGCGCGAGCGCCGCCGCCAGCTCCGGGCCGGACAGGCGGCCGTCGCGCCCGATCGCCACGGCGCTCTGGCCGCGGGCGCGGGCCTCGGAGCCGATGGCCTGCCCGATGCCCTCGACGATGGCCGGCGTCAGCGTCCGGCCGACGATGCCGCGCACGTCGTAGGCCTTGAAAATCTCCTGTGGATACTCCATCACGTCGCTCTCCCGAAGGCCAGTCGTTCCGATGTTAGCGCATTTCCCTCGGCGCCGACCGCGGCGGCGAAGAACGCCAGCACGCGCTCGGGCATCCAGCGCAGGTGCCCGGGGAACGCTCCGCTGACGAAGCCGGCGTGACCGCCGTGGGACGGGAGCTCGAGGCGGACCGCGCCCGCGACTTCGTCCGGCCGCGGCAGCGCGGCGGCGGGCAGAAACGGATCGTCGCGGGCGTTCAGCACCAGGGTCGGAACGCCGATGCCGCCGAGCCGCGGCTTGCTGCTGGCGCGCCGCCAGTAGTCGTCGGCATCGCGGAAGCCGTGCAGCGGCGCCGTCACCACGTCGTCGAAATCGTGCAGGGTGCGCGCGGCGCGCACGGCCGCCGCCGAATACAGGCCGGGGTGGCGCGCCAGCTTGGCGAGGCTCTTGCGCTTCAACCGCCGCAGGAAATAGTGCGTGTAGACCCGGTTGAAGCCGTCTTCGAGGTGGTAGCCCGCCGCGGCGAGGTCGAGCGGCACCGAGACGGCCGCCGCCGCGTCGGGGGCGGGCGACGCCGCGCCGTCGCCGAGCCACTTGAGCAGCGCGTTGCCGCCCAGCGACACGCCGGCCGCAAACACCGGCGCGCCGCCGCTGCGCGCCCGAACCCGGTCGAGGGCGAAGGCGACATGGTCGGTGTCGCCGGAATGATAGAAGCGGGGCAGCCGGTTCAGCTCGCCGCTGCAGCCGCGAAAGTGCGCCACCGCGCCGCGCCAGCCGCGGCGGCGCACGGCATCCATCAGCGCCAGCGCGTAGTGGCTGCGCGAGCAGCCCTCGAGGCCGTGGAACAGCACCACCACCGGGGCCTGCTCGTCGCCGTCGACCCAGTCGAGGTCGACGAAGTCGCCGTCGGGCGTCTCCAGTCGCTCGCGGCGAAACGCCACGCGCGGCGCGGGGCACAGCGTCGCCGCGTAGAGCGTCTGCAGGTGGCCGCTTGCCAGCCAGGCCGGCGCGGCGAATCCGGCACGTACGCTGGCCAGGGCGTCGGCGGTCATGGCCGGCTCAGTGCAGCCGCGCGGGCGGCGGGTCGTCGTCCGCGGCCGGCTCGGCGAGCTGCGGGGCCGGCGCGGCGTGGTGCAGCACCATCCGCCAGCCGTTCGCCGTCAGCAGGTACACGTTGGTGGCGATCATCGTGCCGCGCTCCTGCCGCGACGACACGATGTTCTCGTACACCAGGTGCACGGCCAGCAGGGCCCCGCGCCAGACCTGCCGCTGCGTGACGCTGAACGAGAGCGAGGAGCCGCCGGCGAAAAGCCGCCGCCAGCTCTCGCGCACCTCCTCCAGCCCGGTGAGCCGGCGCCCGCCGGGGTGGACGCATTCGACGTCGTCCTCCTCGGCCCAGACCTCCATCATGCCGTCCAGGTCGGCGCGCTCGAAGGCGCGGTAGAAGGCGGCCTCGGCCTCGGCGGAACTCGTGAAGCGTTGCGGCATGAACCGGTCTCCTCAGTTGGCGGCCAGGTCGAGGCGCTCGATCTCACCGGCGATTCTCTCGGGCGTGAGATCGCGCAGGCAGGCGAGGTGTTCCAGCGGGCACTCGCGCTCGAAGCACGGGCTGCACGGCAGCTGCAGGCTGGCGACGCGCGCGCGGCGCGACAGCGGCGGGGTGAAGCCGGGGCTGGACGAGCCGAAGATCGCCACCATCGGCCGGTCGAGCGCGGCGCAGACGTGCATGAGCCCGGAATCGTTGCTGACGACGAGGGACGCCGCCGACAGGACGTCGATCGCCTCGTCCAGGCCGGTGCGCCCGCACAGGTTGATCGCCGTGCAGGCGGCGGCGATTTCCGCGGCGATGGGCGCGTCCTTGGCCGACCCGACCAGCCAGACGCGGTAGCCGGCGGCGGCGAGCCTGCGGCCCAGCGCAGCGAAGTGCGCGGCGGGCCAGCGCTTGGCGGGGCCGTACTCGGCGCCGGGGCAGAACGCGGCAACCGGGGCGCCGGCATCGAGGCCGAGGCGTTCGAGGGTCGCCTGCCGCGCGGCGGCGTCGACCGTGAGCCGTGGCGCCGGCACCGGGCGCTCGAGCTCGGCGCCGCGGCGCTCGGCGAGCAGCGCGAAGCGCTCCACCATCAGCGGATAGCGCGCCCGGTCGAGGCGGCGCGCGTCGTTGAGCAGCCCGTAGCGGCCCTCGCCGACGAAGCCGGTGCGCAGCCGAATGCCCGCGAAGAAGGGCGCCAGGGCGGATTTCAGCGTGTTCGGCAGCAGCACGGCCTGGTCGTAGCGGCCGCGGGCCAGCCGGCGCCCGAGGCGGTAGCGCTCGCCGATGCGCAGCTCGCCGTGGGCGAACGGGTTGTCGACGATCGTCGCGACTTCCGGCATGCGGCGAAACAGCGCCGCGGTGAAGGCGGGCGCCAGCACGTCGACGGTGGCGCCGGGGTTGCGCTCCCGCAGCCGCGCCAGCAGCGGCTGCGCCATGACGCAGTCGCCGACCCAGGAGGGCGCTACGACGAGTATCCGCTGCGAAGATGTCATCGAAACCGCAGACACGCAGAGGCGCAGAGTAGGGCGAACGGCCTTCCTCCGCGTCTCTGCGCCTGTGCGCTGAGGACCGGCCGGAAACCGAGGTTAATGATGCCCGGCCGGCGCGCCGCCCTTGAGCCGGTAGAGCGTGCCGCAGTAGGGGCACAGCGACTCGCCGGTCTTCTCGATCGGCAGGAACACGCGCGGGTGCGCGTTCCACAGCTTCATCGACGGCATCGGGCAGTGCAGCGGCAGGTCGGCGCCGGTGACCTCGATCACGCGCGCGGTGTTGTCGACCTTGTCGTCCTGCATGACAGTCCCGTCAGACGAAGCTCAGCCAGTCGAGGTGCCTCTCCGAGCGGCCGCCGACGACGTCGAAGAACATCGACTGCAGCTTCTCGGTGATCGGTCCGCGCCGGCCCTCGCCGATGGTGCGGTTGTCGAGCTCGCGGATCGGCGTGACCTCGGCGGCGGTGCCGGTGAAGAAGGCCTCG
>CAZGTK010000322.1:0-339 GCA_964528415.1 uncultured Burkholderiales bacterium
AGGTCGCGGATCTCGCCCTCCATGATGATGTCGGGATCCTGGCGCAGCAGCGTGCGCACGCCGGCGGCGAAGTCGAGACCCAGCGAAGGCTGCACCTGGGTCTGGTTGAACGCCGGCTCCACCATCTCGATCGGGTCCTCGACGGTGCTGACGTTGACTTCCGGCGTCGCCAGCGCCTTGAGCGTGGAGTAGAGCGTGGTGGTCTTGCCCGAGCCGGTGGGACCGGTCACGAGGATGATGCCGTTGGGCGTGGCGATCGCGGGCTTGAGGCGCTCGGGGTTGGAGGGCAGCGGGCCGAGCGGGTCGAGCGGGATCGGTTCGCGGTGCGGGAGCAGGGGC
>CAZGTK010000322.1:349-3500 GCA_964528415.1 uncultured Burkholderiales bacterium
GAGCCGGTGGGACCGGTCACGAGGATGATGCCGTTGGGGTGGTCGGTCAGCGCGTTCCAGCGCCGCCGGTCGTCCTCGGAGAAGCCCAGCTCGCGCAGGTCGCGCACCAGCACCTCCGGGTCGAAGATGCGCATCACCAGCTTTTCGCCGAACGCGGTGGGCAGCGTGGAAAGGCGCAGCTCGACGTCGATGCCCTCGGGCGTGCGCGTCTTGATGCGCCCGTCCTGGGGCCGGCGCTTCTCGACGACGTCCATGCGCCCGAGCAGCTTGATGCGCGAGACCACCGCCTGCAGGATCGCGCCCGGCAGCTCGTAGACCTGGTGCAGCACGCCGTCGATGCGGAAGCGCACGATGCCGAGCTCGCGGCGCGGCTCGAGGTGGATGTCGCTGGCGCGCTGCTCGAACGCGTACTGCCACAGCCAGTCGACGATGTGGACCACGTGCTGCTCGTTGTGGTCGACGGGCCCGCGGCTGCCGATCTGGGTCAGCTGCTCGAAGTTGCCGAGCGCGGAGACGTCGCCGCCCTGGGTCTCCACCGCCCGCTTGATGAATTGCGCGAGCTTGTAGAACTCGGCGAGATACCGGGTGATGTCGACCGGGTTGGCCACCACCAGCCGGATCGGCTTTCGCAGCATGGCCGAGAGCTCGGCGGACCATTTGCGCTCGTAGGGCTCGGCGGTGGCGATGGTGATCGCCTCGCCGCTTACCTCCACCGGCAGCACGCGGAAGCGCGCCGCGTAGTTCTGCGACACGACCCCGGTCACCGCGCGCAGGTCGATCTTGAGGGGGTCGATGTGAAAGTAGGGCAGGCCGACGCGGCCCGCCAGCCACTCGGTCAGGCGATCCAGCGTCAGCAGGCGGTGCGGCGGCTCGCGCTCGCGCCACTTCTGCTCGGCGGCGACCACCAGCGGATGCCGGTCGCTGCGCACCCCGACGCGCCCGCCGGCGAGCAGGCGGTCGATCTCTTCGCGGGCGACGAGCCCGTCGGCGGCCAATCCCGCCAGCACCTCGTCGAGGGTGAGGCGCCGGTCGCCGCCGGCAAGGCTCTGGGGTCCGCGGTCCAAATCGGGTCTCGTTGGGTAAGTCCTGACCCACTATACCAAATTGCCGCGGGTCCTATTCCCGCCATGTTCGGCGCGCCGGCGCGGCCCGCAGGCGCCGTCGCCGCGTATAATCGCGGCGCACGGGCGCCCGCCGCGGCGCCGCCCGCCATCCCGAGACGACGCCTCCCATGCTTCGCCCCTTCCTCGCCGTCCCCGGCGCGCTCGCCCTGGGCGTCGCGGCCGGATGGCTCGCCCAGTGGCTGCACGTTCCGCTGCCGTGGATGGTCGGGCCGATGGTGGCGATGGCGCTGGCGCGGATCCGGCGCGTGCCGTTGCGCGAGCCGCCCGGCGGGCGCCAGGCGGGCCAGCTCGTGATCGGCGTCGCGCTGGGGCTGTACTTCACGCCCGCCGTCGGGCGCGAGGTGCTGGCAACGGGCGGGTGGATGGTGCTGCTCGGGCTCGCCGCGATCGGCATCGGCTACCTGTGCGCGAGGGTGCTATCGCGCCTGTCCGGCATCGACCTCGGCACGGCGTTCTTCGCCAGCGTGCCCGGCGGCGCCTCCGAGATGGCGGTCCTGGCGGAGCGCCACGGCGCCTCGATTCCGCACGTCGCCGTGGCGCATTCGCTGCGCATTCTGCTCGTCGTCGTGATCGTACCCGGGGCGCTGGCGATGCTGGGCGTGACCGGCGCCGACGCCTACGTGCCGCCGCAGCCGGCCGCCGCGACGGGCGGCATGCTGGCGCTGCTGGGGCTGGCGCTGGCCGGGGCGCTGGTGGCGCTGCAGTTCCGCGTGCCGAACGCCTGGATCCTCGGCCCGCTTGCGCTCACCATCGTGCTCACGCTGAACGAGGTGTACCTGTCGGCGATGCCCGGCTGGCTGTCCGCGCTAGGCCAGCTGCTGATCGGGCTTGCGCTCGGCGCGCGCTTCGAGCCCGAGTTCATGCGCGCGGCGCCCCGTTACACCGCCGCCCTGCTGGCGAGCATCGCGGTGGCGCTGGCGGTGGCGACCGCCGTCGGCCTCGGCCTCGCGTGGCTGTCGGGCCTCAACCCGGTGTCGATGGTGGTGGCGGCGGCGCCGGGCGGCATCGCCGAGATGTGCATCACCGCCAAGGTGCTCAAGCTGGGCGTGCCGCTGGTGACGGCGTTCCATGTCACGCGGTTCGTGATGGTGGTGACGCTGACGGGACCCGTCTACGGGTTGATGCTCCGGCGCCGAACCGGCGCCTGAGCGCGCTCAGCGCGCCTGCCGCATGGAGTGCATGCCGAGCAGCGCCAGCGCCGCGCCGATCGCGATCATGCCGGCGAGCTCGGCGGCGCTCGGCCGCTCGCCGAGCTCGGCCGCGGCCGCGAGCACGCCGATGACGGGAACGCTGAGGATGCCGAGGCTGGCGGTGCCCGCGGGCAGGCGCCGCAGCACGTAGATCCAGAGCAGCCAGCCGAGCGCGGTGCCGACGACGGCGATGTAGGCCAGCGCGATGACGAAATACGCGCTCCACTCGATCGGCTGCCGCGGCACGGCAAGCGCCACCGCGCCCAGCAGCACGGTGCCGAGCGCCATCTGCCACGCGGTCAGCGCGAGCAGGTCGGGCGGGCGGTGCCGCTCGACGCGCTTGATCAGCACCGCACCGGCGGCCCAGACCAGCCCCGACGCGACGGCGAGCACGCCGGCGAGGAGCGTCCCGTGCGCGCGCCAGGGCTCGAGCACGAGGACGAGGCCCGTGGCGGCGAGAATGACGGGCCACCAGCGCGCACCGCTGACGCGCTCGCCGAGGACCGGCCACGCCAGCAGCAGCACCCAGAAGGGCATGGTGTAGGCGAGCACGGCGGTCTTGCCGGCGCCGCCCGCCACCAGCGCCCACTGCGCCAAGCCCGTGAAGCCGGCCGTTTGCGTCAGGCCGAGGATCACGGCACCGCGCCAGCTCGGCAGGCGCAGCGGCCGCCCGCTCACGAGCAGCACGATGAACAGGACCAGCGTGCCGAGCGCCATGCGCAGCGCGGCGAAATCGAACGGGCCGGCGTAGGCGTTGGCCCGCTTCATGATGATCCAGTTGTAGCCCCAGATCAGCGCCAGGGCGGCGAGGAGCGCCGCGGCGCGCCGGCGGGCGCG
>CAZGTK010000323.1:0-3486 GCA_964528415.1 uncultured Burkholderiales bacterium
GATCCGCGTAGGTCGGCGCGCGATCCCGCGGCAGAGCGCGCAGTTCGCGCGCGCGCGCCGGTGCGGGCCGGATCTGCCGCGCCACCGCCGCGGCCGCCGCGGCCGGCAGGTCGCCGAGCGCGGCGGCGTCGCCGCGCTCGAGGCACTGCGCCAGCAGGTCGCGCGAGGCGTGCAGCACGTCCAGCAGGCGCAGGAACGTGGACGGATTGGCGCCGGCCATGTAGGTGATGTCGGGCACCGCGAGCGCCAGCAGCAGGGTGACGCGGTACTTGAGCTCGTAGTCGGTGATCTCGTTCACCTCGGGCGGCAGCACGTAGCCGCGGCGCAGCAGGCGCGGCATTGCGCGGTACAGATAGCCCGACACCGACCCGTACGGCAGGCCCGAGGGGGTGCGCCCTTCCACCGCCGCGCCGACGAGGCCGAGGCCGCGGCCGCCGAACGCATCGGGGCAGTGGCGGTACAGCACCCAAGCGTAGAGCTGCTGCTCGGCGCGGAACTGCGCGAGGGTCGCGCGGAGCACCGGGACGAACTTGGGCGCTCCGGTGGTACCGCTGGTGACCGAGTACATCAACGGCATCTCGGCGGTCAGCGCCGGCTCGCCGCGCTCCTGCGCCTCGACGTAGGGGCGTAGCCGCTCGTAGTCCGACAGCGGCACGCGCGCGGCGTAGTCCGCGTAGTCGCGAATGTCGGCGAAGCCGTGCTCGCGGCCGAAGCGCGTGTCGCGGTTCGCCGCCACGATGCGGCGCAGGACCTCGAGCTGGGCCGAACGCGGATCCCGCGCCGCGCGCCGGAGCGGCCACCAGCGCAGCGCGCGCATCGCCAGCATCGCCGGCGCCAGGCGCCAGCGGCGCAGCACCTCGCGCGGGCCCTGCACGGGCACGTCGCGCTGCGACGCGCCCGGCGTGAACGGCGCCCCCATCTGCTCGACGAAGCGCGCGGGGTAGCGCGGGTTGAGCAGGCCCAGCTCGCCGACGCGGCGGCCGCGCGGCAGGAAGCGCGTGCCGAACAGCAGGTCCCAGACGATCACGTTGTTGCCGTAGTTGGTGTTGGACTCGCGCGGCACGCGCGAGTGATGCCAGCGGTGCAGCTCGGCGCTGGAGATCACGTAGTTGAGCCAGCCGAACTCGAGGCGCACGTTGCAGTGCTGGAAGAACCCGTTCACGGCGTAGAACACGAAGTACAGCGCGATGACCTCCGGCGCGACGCCGAGCAGCACGAACGGCGCGGTGTCCAGCAGCAGCTGCAGCGTCTTGTCGACCGGGTGGAAGCGCCCGACGTTGAGCCAGTAAAGCCGCGGCGGCGAATGGTGCACGGCGTGGAAGCGCCACAGGAAGGGGACGCGGTGCGCGGCGACGTGCAGCCAGTAACGCAGGAAGTCCGCCGCCAGCAGCATCAGGATCGCCTGCGCCCACGCCGGCCACGCGTGCGGCCACAGCCCGGCGGGCGCCCACCCGCCGCCGTGCACCATCGCCGCCGCCGCGAGCGCGAGCAGCAGGCCGACCAGCTTCGGCAGCGCGAGCTGGATCACCGCCATGAACAGCAGGTCCTGCCGCACGTCGTCGCGCTGCGGCCACCACGCGCGCTCGTTCGGCAGACGCCACTCCAGCAGGGTCACGACCGCGGCGCCGGCGAGCACCGGCACATAGGCCGCCACCGCGAGAGGCTGGCCCGCGGCGAGCAGCGCGTAGTGCAGCGCCAGCACGCCGGTCATGGTGGCTGGGTACGCGAGCCAGGGCAGGTAGCGGGATGCCAGCGCGGTCATTCGGTGTCAGCGTCCGTGGCGCCAATGATAGTCGCCGACCACCAGCACGAAGCCTGCCAGCACCAGGTGGAAGAACGCCGGCACCGGCTTGCCGAACCAGGGGTGGGCGGCGAGGACGGTGAGGCCCAGCGCGAGCCGGGCGGCCATCGCGCCGAAGTACGCGGCGCCCAGCGCCAGCAGCCAGGCGCCGAGCGCGCGCCGCGGCGCGACCCGCGCGCGGGAAAAGCGCGCCGCCGTCCACACCGCGGCGGCGAGGATCGCGAGCTGCACCGGCAGCAGGAGGGCGTACGGCAGCATCCCGCTCGACCAGGCCGACGCCGGCGGCAGCAGCGGCAGCGCCAAGCGCGCCTGCAGCGGCTGGGCGGCGACGCGCAGGGCGAACAGCGCCGCCAGCGCCCACAGCAGCGGCGCCCGGCTCCGCGCCGAACGGCACGCGGTCGGGATCGGTTTCATTGGCACGCGGGAAAACGGGTCCAAAGCGGGTGCCATTGTGCGCTCGTGGCTACGGATTACAATACCCGAATGTAAAGTATCGAAATCCGCTACTGGAGAGCCATCTGCCCGCGACCGCCGTCACCGACACGCCGAAGATCGTCGCCGCGCTAAAGCAGTGCCTGCGCGCCAAGGGCATGACCTACGCGCAGCTCGCGCGCGAGCTGGGCCTGAGCGAGGCGAGCGTGAAGCGGGTGTTCGCCGAAGGCTCGTTCACGCTGAAGCGGCTCGAGCAGGTGTGCCGGGTCCTCGAGCTCGACCTGCTGGAGCTGGCGCGGATCAGCCGGCGGCAGGAGGACCTCGCGGCCGAGCTCACGCTCGCGCAGGAGGCTGCCCTGGTGAAGGAGCCGAAGCTCCTGACGGTGTTCCACCTGCTGCTCAACGACTACGCGCTGGCGGACATCTGCCGCGAGTACGAAATCGACGAGCCGGAGGGATTCCGCCTGCTCAACCGGCTGGACCGCCTGGGGCTCGTCGAGCTCAAGGCCGGCAACGCGGTGCGGCTCAGGGTATCGCGCCGCCTGGCCTGGCGCGCCGACGGCCCGGTGCGCGCGCTCTACGAGGAGCGCATCGCCGGCGAGTTCATGGCTTCGCGCTTCCGCGGCGCCGACGAGACGCTGCGCTTCGAGACCCGGGAACTGAGCGCCGCCTCGCAGGCGGTGATGCGGCGCAAGATCGAGCGGCTGGCGGCGGAATTCAACGAGCTGGCGGAAATCGACGCGGCGCTGCCGCCGCGGGAACGACGCAGCGTCGCCGTGATGCTGGCGATCCGGCCCTGGGTCTTCTCGCTGGTGTCGGCGCTCAAGCGGCGCTGAGGCCGGCGCCGCCTAGCGCTTGTCCGGGCCGCCGAGCTCGCGCAGCTCGTCGGCCAGCGTCGCCAGCGCGCGCGTGCGCGCCGCCGTCTTCACGTACTCGCAGTTGAGGCTCATCACGCGCTGCGCCGGCGTGCCCTCGAACGGCTGCGCTTGCAGCTCGCAGTCGGCGCGCGTGAAATCGACCCAGGCGGCCTGCGAGCGCGCCAGCGTGAACTCCGCGCCCGGCGCGAGCCGCGTGAGGTCGCGATACGCGGCCTCCATGCCGTCGCGCTCGGTGGCCAGCGCGGCTTCCAGGCACGCGGTCAGCGCGGCGAGGTCCGACGCCCGGGTTTCGCACGCGTGGCCGGCGGATTCCGGCAGCGGCGCCGCGGCCGGCGCCGGCGCGGGCGCCGCCGGCATTGCGGCCGGCGCGGCCGC
>CAZGTK010000324.1:0-3474 GCA_964528415.1 uncultured Burkholderiales bacterium
CGATGATGCGGAACTTGCCGCCGAAGGGCACCGCCGGCTTGGCGCGCCAGTCGGTGAGCTGCTTCAGGCGCGAGCCGCGGCCGCCGGCGAGGATCAGCGCGACCGTGTTCTTCGTCAGCAGGCTGACGAAGCGCGGCGACACGTCCGCCCGCGCCGCCTCGGTCATGGCGCCGACCCGGCTGGTGTCGGTCGCTCCCATGCGTTTCCTCCTTCCATGAACGATCGGCGCCTCGGCCTTCGGACGCGGGCGCGATCCTGTTGAATTCCGGCAAGCGGTGACCGGCGGGCCGACGCCGGGAACCGCGGCGCCGGTGGGCTATAATTCGCTCCTCGACCCTCAGTCAACCATGAGGCGGCGTGTCTCGTCAACGCGGCGCCCGCCGCGGGCAAACACGTCCATGATCCAGCGCGACATCCTGCAGCCGTTCGTCTTCGAACACGGCGGCATCCGCGGCGAACTGGTGCGCCTCGACGCGACCTGGCGCGCGGCCGCCGAGGGCCGTCGCTACCCGCACGGCGTGCGCGACCTGCTCGGCGAGCTGATGGCGGCCTCGGCGCTGCTCGCCGCCACGCTGAAGTTCAACGGCTCGCTGGTGGCACAGATCCAGGGCGACGGCAAGGTGCCGCTGCTGGTGGTCGAGTGCACCAGCGAGCTCGGTCTGCGCGGCATGGCGCACTGGCGCGAGGGCGTCGAGGCGGCGCCGCTGCGCGACCTGGTCGGCGACGGGCGCTTCGTCATCACGCTCGACCCGAAGGACGGCCGCCAGAGCTACCAGGGCATCGTCGAGCTCCACGGCGAGAGCGTCGGCGCGGCGCTCGAGCACTACATGCAGCGCTCCGAGCAGCTGGCCACGCGCCTGTGGCTCGCCGCCGACGAGCAGCAGGCCGCCGGCATGCTGCTGCAGCAGCTTCCCGCCGGCGCGCGCTCCGACGAAGACGCCTGGGATCGGGTCAGCGCGCTCGGCGCGACGCTCGACCGCGACGAGCTGCTGCGCCTGCCGCCGGCCGAGCTGCTGCGCCGGCTGTTCCACGAGGAGGACGTGCGCGTGTTCGACACCCGGCCGGTGGCGTTCCGCTGCTCCTGCTCGGCCGAGCGCGTGCGCGCGATGCTGCGCATGATGGGGCCCGACGAGGTGCGCTCCATCGTCGCCGAGCGCGGCGAGGTGGAGGTGCACTGCGAGTTCTGCAACCGCCGCTACGCGTTCGACGCCGTCGACGCCGAGCAGCTGTTCGCGGCGTCCACCGTGCGGGAGGCCGGGCGCACCCGGCACTGAGATGGCCATGCTGCCGGGCCGCCTGCGCGGCGAATGGCTGGCGGCCGCCGCGCCGGCGCTGTTCGTGCTGCTCTGGAGCACCGGCTTCATCGGCGCCAAGCTGGGTCTTCCCTACGCGGAGCCGCTCACCTTCCTGATCCTGCGCTTCGTGCTCGTCGTCGCGCTGCTTTTGCCCGCCACGCTGTGGCTGAAGACGCGCTGGCCGCGCACCGGCGCGCAGGCGCTGCACATCGCGGTGGCCGGGATTCTCGTCCACGCCGGCTACCTCGGCGGCGTGTTCTGCGCGATCCACCAGGGCCTCTCCGCCGGCTTCACGGCGCTCATCGTCGGCATGCAGCCGCTGCTCACGGCGGTGGCGGCGCCGCGCCTGCTCGGCGAGCGCGTGTCGCCGCGCCAGTGGCTCGGCCTGGTGCTCGGCCTCGCCGGCGTGGCGCTGGTGGTGTGGGAGAAGATTCCGGCCGGCAAGGCGAGCGCCGGCGGGCTCGCGCTCGCGGCGCTGGCGCTCGCCTGCATCACGCTCGGCACGCTCTACCAGAAGCGCCACGGCGGCGGCGCCGACCCGACGGCCGGCAGCATCATCCAGTTCGCCGCCTCGGCGCTGGTGCTGGCGCCGTTCGCGCTGACGCTGGAATCGCAGCGCATCGTCTGGAGCGGCGAGTTCGTGTTCGCGCTGGCGTGGCTGGTCGTGGTGCTTTCGCTCGGCGCGATCAGCCTGCTCTACATGATGCTGCGCCGGGGCGAGGCCGCGCGCGTCTCCAGCCTGTTCTACCTGACGCCGCCGGTGACGGCGGTGATGGGCTTCCTGATCTTCGGCGAGACGCTCGGCGCGCTGGCGCTCGCCGGCATGGCCATCGCCGCCGCCGGCGTCGCGCTGGCGATGAAGGGGTGATGGCGGTGGCGGACCCAGGTTCGTTTTCACCGCAGAAGACCCAGAGGCGCGGACAGAACCCACGTCTCACCGCCAAGGACGCAAAGAGCGCAAAGGGGCCCATCCTTAAACGCGCACGGGTCCTCACGTTGCGTCCTTCGCGCCCTTAACGGTTCAGTGGGATGTTTTCTGCAGCGGCGGGCGCATCAGGCCACCCACCTCTGACGATTGGCTAGCCATGCACTCGGTCGATTCTGACGTGCGCCTGGACAAGTGGCTGTGGGCGGCGCGCTTTTTCAAGACCCGCTCGCAGGCCGCCGAGGCCGTGGACGGCGGCCGCGTCGAGGTGAACGGCGCCAAGGTGAAGCCGTCTCGCCATCTGCGCGTGGGCGATGCGCTGCGCATCCGCATCGGCCCCTACGAGTGGAACGTGGCGGTGAAGGCGCTCGCCAGCCGGCGCGGCTCGGCCGAGGTGGCGAAGACGCTCTACGACGAGGCGGAGGAAAGCCGCGCGCGGCGCGCCGCGGAGGTGGCGCGGGTGCGCGCCGAGCGCGCGGCGTTTCCCGACCTGCGCGGCCGGCCGACCAAGAAGCTGCGGCGCGACCTCCTGCGTTTCAAGCGCGGGCGCGAAGATTAACGCTTTCCGATCAGCGCCTTGGAGCACCCAGGGGGCATGCTGTGGCGCAACAGGCGGCTCGACACCCCGCCTGCCGTGGGCGTAAACTGGCCGTCCGCTTTGCGTGACGCATCCGGTTTCCGCCCCCAAAATCCAACGAGCCAGAGGAGTTACCCATGCCGAATTCGCGAGAAGTCGTCGTCCTCAGCGGTTGCCGCACCGCCATCGGTGACTACGGCGGCAGCCTGAAGGACATCCCGCCCACGGAGCTGGGCGCCACCGTCGTGCGCGAGGCGGTCAAGCGCGCCGGCGTCGATGCCAAGGACGTCGGCCACATGGTGCTCGGCAGCGTGATCCACGGCGAGCCCAAGGACATGTACATCTCGCGCGTGGCCTGCATCAACGGCGGCCTGCCGCAGGAGGCGGTCGCCATGACGGTAAACCGCCTGTGCGGCAGCGGCCTGCAGGCGATCGTGTCGGCGGCGCAGAGCATCCTGCTCGGCGACACCGACGTCGCCGTGGGCTCCGGCGCCGAGTCGATGAGCCGCGGCGGCTACCTGGTGCCCTCCGCGCGCTGGGGCGCGCGCATGAACAACGCGACGATGATGGACATGATGGTGGGCGCGCTGACCGACCCGTTCGACACCGTGCACATGGGCATCACCGCCGAGAACGTCGCCGCCAAGTGGGGCATCACGCGGCAGATGCAGGACGAA
>CAZGTK010000325.1:0-3469 GCA_964528415.1 uncultured Burkholderiales bacterium
CTGCGCCTTCTCCTGGGTGTCGAACTGGATGCGGTCGAGCTTGGAGACGCCGTCCACGAGCTCGGCCACCGGCGCGCCGAAGATCGAGGCGATCTCCGCCTTGGTGACCGTGGTGTCCTCCATCACGTCGTGGAGGAGCGCGGCGGTGAGCGCCTGCGGATCCAGGCGCATCTGCGCCAGGATCTGCGTCACCGCCAGCGGGTGCGAGATGTAGGGGTCGCCGGTCTTGCGGAACTGGCCGTGGTGCGCCGCCTTGCTGAAGTGATAGGCGGACTCAAGCTGAACGACGTCCTCCGACTTGAGGTAGTCGGATAGCTCCTTGAACAGTAGTTCAGCTTCTGACATTCAGCGCGCGCGTATGGCCTTGCATCCGGGGGCCATGCGGACCCGGACCGCGCTGAACGCCGGGGCAGCGCAGTCTAGGCCTGGCCCCGGTTGAGCACCTCGAGCCCCACCTTGCCGGCGGCGATTTCGCGCAGGGCGATCACCGTCGGCTTGTCCTTGACGCCCTCGAGCAGCGGCGCACTGCCGTGCGCGATCTGCCGGGCGCGATAGGTGGCGGCCAGGGTCAGCTCAAACCGGTTGGGGATGTGCGGCAAGCAGTCGTCAACCGTGATACGTGCCATGGAATATTTTCGACCTCAAATTAGACCGTGAGCGATTCGACCAGTGCGCCGTGGCGCCGAAGTTGCCGGGCAAGGCGCAGCCGTTCGGCTCGCACCACCGCCTCCAGATCCCGCAACGCAATATCAAACTCCTTGTTAATAATAACATAATCGAACTCGCCGACGCGGCGCATCTCGTCCCGGGCCGCGGCGAGGCGGCGGGCGATGACGCCGGCATCGTCCTTGCCGCGGCCCTGGAGCCGCTCCCTGAGGGCGTCCAGCGAGGGCGGCAGGACGAAAATCCCGACCGCTTCCGGCACCAGCCGGCGCACCTGCGCCGCCCCCTGGCAGTCGATTTCGAGCAGCACGTCCTCGCCTTCGGCCAGGCGGCTGCGCACCCAGGCGTGGCCGGTGCCGTAGAAGTTGCCGTAGACCTCCGCGCTCTCCAGGAACTCGCCCCGCTCCAGCATCGCCTGGAACGCGGCGCGGTCGACAAAATGATAGTCGCGGCCGTCCTCCTCGCCGGGGCGCGGCGGCCGGGTGGTGTAGGAAACGGACAGCCGCACCAGCGGGTCGCGCTCGAGCAGCGCCGCCACCAGCGAGGTCTTGCCCGCGCCGGAAGGCGCCGCGACGATGAACAGGGTGCCGGTCATTCGCGAGATGGGTAACGGGTGATGGGTGATGGGGCGATGATTGACGGGTAACGGGCCGGGGCTTTCACCCGTTACTCATTCCCCATTCCCCGTCACTCGATGTTCTGGATCTGCTCGCGCATCTGCTCGATCAGAACCTTGAGCTCCATCGAGATGCGCGAGACGTCGGCGTCCACCGACTTCGATCCCAGCGTGTTGGCCTCGCGGTTCAACTCCTGCATCAGGAAATCCAGCCGCTTGCCCGCGGGCCCCTTGGCGCCGAGCACGCGGCGGACCT
Source organism: uncultured Burkholderiales bacterium (assembly GCA_964528415.1). Lineage (GTDB taxonomy): Bacteria > Pseudomonadota > Gammaproteobacteria > Burkholderiales > UBA6910 > DATIUV01. The sequence goes on from CAZGTK010000325.1 coordinate 1,536, forward strand.
CCTGCAGATGGGTCGCGAGCCGCGTGAGCTCCTCGTCGACGTCGATCTTGCTCGCAAAGAGCGTGAACTCCTGGCGCACCCGCTCGTCGTCGCTGTTCACCATGGCGTCCTTGAGCCGGGCGGAGAGCTTGTCCTGGTACGCGGCCAGGATCGCCGGGATCTTCGGCGTCACCTCCTCCACCAGCGCCTGCATGCGCGCCGCCCGCTCCAGCAGCAGGTCCTTGAGCTTGCCGCCCTCGCGCTGGCGCACGGCCACCAGCTCGTCGAGAGCGGTCGCCAGCAGCTCCAGGCACGGCTCGCGCAGCCGGTCGGCGGTGACCTGAACCTGCTCGAACATGCCGGGCCAGCGCAGCACGTCGATCACGCGCAGCCCCTGCGCCTGCGGCAGCGCCGCCGTGACGGTCTGCTGCAGCCCGGAAAGCCGGCCGAGCAGGTCCTGATTGAGCGGTCCGAGCTGCTGCAGGGGCGAGGCGGCGGCAAAGGCCACCCGGCAGTCCACCTTGCCGCGCGACAGGCGCGAGGTGAGGGTGTCGCGGATCTCGGGCTCGAGGCTGCGCAGCTCGTCCGGCAGCCGCACCTGGACGTCCAGGAAGCGGTGGTTCACCGAGCGCAGCTCGAGGTTCAGCGTCGCCTCCGGCAGCTCCCGCGACGCCACCGCGAAACCGGTCATGCTGAGGACCATCTCCCTCCCCGCCTTTACTTGTGCTCCGGAAAGACCAGAATTTTTGTGCGTGAAACGATACCATACCTTCCCCTGACCCCACTCGCCCGGCCGCGCGGACACGCGCCCGCCGGAGCTCGTCCCGCGTGAACGTCGAGATTGCCCAGGTCACCCGCATCGGCGGGCGTCGCATCAACCAGGACCGCGTCGCCGCGGCGCAAGCCGGCGAGGCGGTGCTGCTGGTGCTGGCCGACGGCATGGGCGGGACGCAGCGCGGCGAAGTGGCGGCCGACATCGCGCTGGAGGTCATGCTGTCGGCGTTTCGCGATGCCGCCGCGCCCGTGATCGACGATCCGGCGGCGTTCTTTCGCGATACGCTGGAGCGCGCGCACCTGCAGGTCCTGCGCTACGCGCGCGAGCAGGGGCTGTGGGATCCGCCGGGCAGCACCTGCGTGGCCTGCCTGGTCCAGCGCGACACGGCCTGGTGGGGCCACGTCGGCGACTCGCGCTGCTATCTGCTGCGCAACGGTCGCGTTGCCGAGCGCACCCGCGACCATTCCCTGTTCCAGGACCTGGTGGACATGGGCCGCCTCCACGCCGACGCCGCCGGCTTTCACCCGGAGCGCGGCGTGCTGACGAGCTGCCTCGGCGGCTTCGAGGCGCCGCGCACCGAGGTCGCGCCGCCGGTCGCGCTGGTGCCGGGCGACGTGCTGCTGCTGTGCAGCGACGGCCTCTGGGGCCAGCTGCCCGAATCCGAGATGGCGGCGGCGCTCGCCGACGAGCCGCTGGCGACGGCTCTGGACGCGCTCGCCAGGGCCGCCGACCGCGAGGCCGGGCGGCTCTCCGACAACGTCACCGCGATCGCGCTGCGCTGGCACGACGGCGCCGCCGCGGCGGATCGGGCGTCCCGCGCGGCGGAAGAGCCCGCCGGCTGAGCCCGGCGGCTCCGCTATAATGGCGGCCTCCGGCGCGGCGAGCGCGCCGCCGCCTCACCCGCTCACCCGAGGAAATCGCCGCATGCGACCCAGCCAGCGTCGCCCCGACCAGTTGCGCCCGGTGCGCATCACGCGCGGATACACCAAGCATGCCGAAGGCTCGGTGCTGATCGAGTTCGGCGACACGCGCGTGGTGTGCACCGCCAGCGTCGAGGACAAGGTGCCGGCGTTCCTGAAGGGGCAGGGGCGCGGCTGGCTCACCGCCGAGTACGGCATGCTGCCGCGCTCGACCGGCACCCGCATGGAGCGCGAGGCCGCGCGCGGCAAGCAGTCGGGCC
>CAZGTK010000326.1:0-3467 GCA_964528415.1 uncultured Burkholderiales bacterium
TCGGCCAGTCGGCGACGACGCTCTCGGGCGGCGAGGCGCAGCGGGTGAAGCTCGCCCTCGAGCTTTCCAAGCGAGACACCGGCCGCACGCTCTACATCCTCGACGAGCCCACCACGGGCCTGCATTTCCACGACGTCGAGCTGCTGCTGAAGGTGCTGCATCGCCTGCGCGACCATGGCAACACGGTCGTGGTGATCGAGCACAACCTCGACGTCATCAAGACCGCCGACTGGATCGTCGACCTCGGCCCCGAGGGCGGCGCCGGCGGCGGACGCATCGTCGCCGAGGGCACGGTCGAGACCATCGCCGCCGCCGAACCCAGCCACACGGGCCGCCACCTGCGGCCCCTCCTGCAACCCTCCGCCAAGCGAGACGCGCATGAACCCGCGACAATTGCTGATCGATAGCTTTCACGCCGCGGTGGCTGCGGCCGAGCCGCTCGCCATCCTGCCACCGCACCTGCCGCGTGCGCCGAGGGGCCGGACCGTCGTCGTCGGGGCGGGAAAGGCGGCGGCGTCGATGGCGAAGGCGGTCGAGGACCACTGGCCCGAGCAGGCCGATCTTTCCGGGCTCGTCATCACGCGCTACGGCCACGGCCTCTCGACGCGCCGCATCCGGGTGGTGGAGGCCGGGCATCCGGTGCCGGACGAGAGCGGCGAAGCGGCGGCCCGCGAGATACTGGCGCTGGTGAAATCCTTGGGTCCCGACGACCTGCTGCTTGCGCTGGTGAGCGGCGGCGGCTCGAGCCTGTTGAGCCTGCCGGCGGACGGCGTGACGATGGCCGATCTGAAGGGCGTCACGCGCGAGCTGCTGCGCTGCGGCGCGTCGATCCAGGAGATCAACACCGTGCGCAAGCACCTGTCGGCGATCCAGGGCGGCCGCCTGGCAGCGGCGTGCCGGGCCCGCATCCTCGCGCTGGTGATTTCCGACGTGACGGGCGACGATCCGACCCATATCGCCTCGGGGCCCTGCGCCCCCGATCCCACGACCTATGCGGACGCGCGCGCGATCCTGCGCGACTACGACGTGCGCGAGCCGTCGGCGGTGGTCGAGCGCCTCGAGCGGGGAATCGCCGGCCGGATCGACGAGACGCCCAAGCCCGGCGATGCCGTGTTCCGCCGGGTCGAGAACCGCGTGATCGCCACGGCGCACCAGTCGCTGGTGGCCGGCGGCGAGGTGCTGCGCCGGGAGGGGATTCCGGTCTCCATTCTCGGCGACAGCGTGGCCGGCGAGGCCCGCGACGTGGCCTCCGTGTACGCGGCGCTGGCACGTGAGGTGAGCGCCTACGGACACCCCTGGCAGCGGCCGGTGGCGCTGGTTTCCGGCGGTGAGACCACCGTCACCGTCCGCGGCGACGGCCGCGGCGGCCGCAACGCCGAGTTCCTGCTGGCGCTGACCGTCGAGCTCGGCGGGCTGCGCGGCGTGCACGCGCTGGCCGCCGACACCGACGGCATCGACGGCACGGAAGACAACGCCGGCGCGATCTGCGGCCCCGACTCCCTGAAACGCGCGGCGCAGCTCGGCATCGACGCCCGCGCCATGCTGGCCAACAACGACGGCTACACGTTCTTCAAGGGGCTTGGCGATCTCGTGCTGACGGGCCCCACCCGCACCAACGTCAACGACTACCGCGTCATCCTGGTCCGCTGAAATCGAGCGCGCGCTGGCCGCCGTCGTCGAGGTCGTAGACGAGCTGTCCCGCGTGCTGCCGCGATCGTGGATCGAGGCGGTGCTCGACGGTGCTCCCGCGCTCGAGCAGGTGAACCACCCTCGTCCCCGCGGCGACGAGCGCGTCCGCGATGAGCTTCCGGTGGCATTGCAAGGGATCACGCTCAGCGCACATGAGCGCAGGCCGCTCGCGCGCGGCGAGGCCGACCAGACGGAACATCGCGGCGCGGAAGGCAGCGCTCGTCATGTGGTCGGCGAAGCCGCGCAGGCCGGGCTCGAGCGCGACGTGGGGCGAGCCCGCCACGGGCCGGCGCAGACCTCCGAGATCCCGACCTTCCCAGCGATAGGCGATGCCGGCCGCCGCAAGCGCTTCGGCGAGTCGATCCCGGTTGAATTGGGGATGGCGGCGAGAAGCGGGGTACGCGCGCACATCGACGAGCAAAGTCACCGCTTTCCCCTGCAGCAGCCCGATCAGCCCGTCGAGCGTCCGATCGCCGTGACCCGCGGTGTATACCGTCTCCATGCGGCTAGGCGACGACACCCACGGCATCGCCGATGCCCAGGCCCAGTTTGTCGGCGGCGCTGCCGCCGTTGACACCGATCTCGACCAAACCCAGGCTCCCGGTGTACCAGAACGCGGTCCCCGGCGGAGCATCCGAGAAAGTGCGCCAATAGGCGATACGGCGGCCCCCTGCCAGGAGCTGCGCGTCGTGCAACGCAGTGTCGGCGCGCAGGCCCGTGATCGCGTTGCCGTAGTGGTCGAGCCAAATCACCTCGGCCAGATCACTCTCGCCGAAGTTGACCGCGAGCCGCTCCCGCCGCGAGAGAAGCGACGCCGGGTCGTCGCCGCGCGCAAGCCGGGCGGCCACGGGCGCGAACAGGTCGCGGCCGTGAAAGGTGGGCGACAGCCGCTCGGGTCGCCACGCCACCGTGTAGGTCGCGGCCGGGGCCATTCGCGCCGCGGCCACGGACAACAGGCCATTGTCGGGACCCACGAGCCAGTGCGCACCGCAGCGAACGGCGACGGCGTCACGCCCGCCGCCGACTCCAGGATCGACCACCGCCATGACGACGCTCGGCGCTTTCAACTGCGGCACGAGCGCCGCCAGCAGGTGCGCTCCCGCGCGCGGATCGAAACGGGGCGCGTCGTTCAGCAGGTCGATGACCCCGGTACCCGGCGCCTCGGCGGCAAGGACCGCGTGCACCTGCCCGACGTAGAGATCCGCCGACCCGAAATCGGTAAAGAGAACGATCTGCACCAGCCGATTGTACGGCGAAAAAAAAGCCCGGCGCGCGGCCGGGCCTGGGTGTGCGAGTTCGGTTGGCCTATTCCGCTGCGGCCGGCGCGGCGGCTTCTTCCTCGGGCCGGTCCATGAGCTCGATCAGCGCCATCGGCGCATTGTCGCCCTTGCGGAAGCCGCACTTGAGAATGCGCAGGTAACCGCCGTTGCGGGCCTTGTAGCGGGGCCCCAGCACGTCGAACAGCTTGACCACGTTGTCACGGTCGCGCAGGCGGTTGAACGCGAGCCGGCGGTTCGCGAGCGAGGGCTTCTTGCCCAGCGTGATGATGGGCTCTGCAACCCGGCGCAGTTCCTTCGCCTTCGGCAGCGTGGTGGTGATCACCTCGTGGCGCAGAAGCGAGTTGGTCATGTTGCGCAGCATCGCCTGGCGATGGCTGCTGGTGCGGTTGAGCGTGCGATAACCCTGACGATGGCGCATGGTGCTTCCCCTGGAATCAGACCTGCTCGAGATTGGCCGGCGGCCAGTTCTCGAGCTTCATGCCCAGCGTGAGCCCCCGC